>JALOTR010000106.1 GCA_025457805.1 Akkermansiaceae bacterium
CCTACGGAGCTTATCGTCCGCTCCATGAGGCAAGCCGTGGCGGCAACAAGGAAATCGTGACTTTGCTTTTGGCGCAGGGTGCCTCGGTGAACGCGCGGACGGCCAGTCGTGACACCCCGCTCATCAACGCCGCAGGGAAGGCTGAGATCGTGAAGCTGTTGCTGGAACACGGAGCCGATCCGAAGGCCGTGAACCGGATGGGCAGCACCGCGCTGCATGAGGCCTGCGGAGACTGGGGCAATATCGAAAGCGCGCGTCTGTTATTGGCTCACGGAGCCGATCCGAATGCGGTGGATGCCCTCGGCCGTCGGCCGGTTCACCTTGCCTGCAACAAGGGCCGCCTCGAAATCACTCGTTTGCTGGCGGAGCACGGAGCCGACCTTCATGCCCGCGACGGCAATGGCACGACTCCACTGGCCCATGCCGCCGGGTATTATTCCTACCCGGAACTGGTCGGGTATCTGCTCAAGGAAGGAGCGGACGTGATGGCCCAGGACAAGGCCGGTCGCACGCCTGCGGATGAAACCATGCGATTCGGAGATTCCGAAACCCGCCGGAAAACCCGCGATTTCCTGATTTCCCGCAGCAATTCAAGATCGCCGCAGTCACGGCACTGAAGGCGTCGGGGGGGTCGCCGTCACGTATCTCCCACCAGCACGAAGACCTTCGTGTGCAATCTGTTCGTCAGGATGAATCCGTAGTCCTTGATCGTTTCCGAGTAATAGACTTCGAGGCCATCCCAGGTTTTGGGATGCGGCCAGCCAGCCGGGATCCGTACGCCGCCGATTGGAAGATCAAAGTAGGCGCCAAGTTCCGGATCGTTCATCATCGGATTTTCCAATAACTTGAAGCTGCCGGATTCCAGCAGGTCATTCGTGGTGTCTGGCGTGGTGTTGAAACAGAACATATAACTTGAATCCTTGCCGTGTGAAAACCAGGCGCGCAAGCCTGTGGCATTCAAAGGCAAGGGTTGCTTCATCCATTCGGCGAAATCCACTCTCACCCTCGCTGGAGAAATTACAGCTTCCATCAAAGCCGGAACATTCAAGATGAATGCCGGGGAGACTGCGATCAATGTCCTGACCCATGGAGCCAAGCACTTTTCACTGATGAAATGGAGGATAATGGCGGACAGGGGAAGAACCACGAGCCAAGAACCTATCAGACTCCATAAGGCCCTTGTTTTAAGGATGCGCGGGTCCAAGTCATATTCCCGGAATTCCAAACGGGTGCAGAGCAGCGGAACCACCACGGCGATTCCACATGCCAGCAGGAGCAAATAGATTCCCCGGGGTTTGGGCGAGTTGGAAGCCTCTGACATGTCCGGAACCCTATCGAATTCGGTTCACGAAACAAATCCTGGAATTGCAACCGAGCGGACGAATATGGTTTTCACCGATTTACTTCCTCACCTGATGATGTGCACCGCCGAGGATGCTGCGGGCGTCGAAGCCGTGGTTGGCGAGGATGCGGGCGGCGAAATAGCTGGTTTTTCCCATTTGGCAGACGGTGAAGACCGGTTGCGAGCGGTCGATTTCCGCAAGGCGGCTGCGGAGCTGGGGCAGCGGGATGTTTTTTGCGCCGGGAACCGGGAGTTTGGCGGCGCTTGCGGCCGGGCGGACATCGATGATCTGGGCACCGGCGCTGGCGAGGTCTGCCACCGGAACGAGCAGTCCGTCACGCATGTTGCCGGCGGCGAAACCGGCGACGTTCACCACATCCTTGGCACTGCCGAAGGGCGGGGCGTAGGCGAGTTCGAGGTGGGCGAGGTCGTCGATGTTCAGGCGGCCACGCAGGGCGGTGGCGATGACGTCGAGGCGCTTGTCCACGCCATCCTTGCCGGAAGCTTGCGCGCCCAGCACGCGGCCATCTTCGGGCGACCACAAGAGTTTGAGCGTGATGGTTTCCGAGCCGGGATAATAACTTGCATGCGACGAGCCATTCACGGTGACGGTTTGATAGGAAACTCCTTCCTGCTTGAGACGGGTTTCCGAATAACCGGTGATGCCCGCAGCGTGATCGAAGACGCGCACGATGGCGGTGCCGATGCTGCCGGGATAACGAAGGGCTTTTTCGCCGAGGAAAATGTGGTCGGCCGCAGTGCGGCCCTGGCGGTTGGCGGGACCACCGAGTGGGATGGCGGTGCGTTTGCCAAGGATGGGATCTTCGGTTTCACATACATCGCCGACGGCATAGATATGCGGATCCGAAGTTAACTGATAACTGTCCACCACGATGTGGCCGCGCGGGCCGAGTTCGAGACCGGCGGCTTTGGCGAGGCCACTCTCGGGCCGCACGCCGATGGAGAGGATGACGAGATCGGTGGCGAGGTTTTTGCCGGATTTGAGTTTGGCGGAAATTTGGTTAGATATCATTTCAAAGCCATCGATGCCATCGCCGAGAATCAACTCGATGCCCTTGTCGCGCAGCGTGTCTTCCAGCGGTCGCACCATTTCCGCATCAAGTTGCGGGAGGATCTGCGGTTGGAGTTCGATCACGCTGACTTGTTTGCCGATTTCATGAAGCTGCTCTGCCATTTCCAATCCGATGAAGCCTGCGCCGATGATGGCGACGTGTTGTGCGCTGGCGGCGGCTTGTTTGATGCGATCCATGTCCTGGAGATTGCGCAGGGTGTGGATGAGCGGGCTGTCGATGCCCGGCAGCGGCGGCCGGAGCGGGCTGGCTCCGGGGGCGAGGATGAGCTTGTCGTAGGAAATCAGCGATTCACTGGAATCGGCGAGCGAGCGGACGAGGACTTGTTGGTTCGAGCGATCGATGGAAATGGCCTCGGTGAGAGTGCGCACGTCGAGATTGAGCAGGGCGCGGAGGCTGTCGGGTGTTTGGACTGCGAGATCCGCGCGATCCGGAATTTCGCCGCCGATGTGATAGGGCAGGCCGCAGTTGGCAAATGAAACATCCGGCCCGCGCTCCAGCAGAATGATATGGGCAGCTTCCGAGTGACGGCGGGCACGGGCAGCGGCAGACGCGCCTCCGGCGACGCCGCCGATGATGACAATGGTGTCAGGTGTGGTTTTCATGGGAAAAATTTCAAGGTTGGCTGCCTGGGTGGAGCGCGTGGTTCATCGATTGGCAGAACTGGTTCAGCGCGGATTCATCCAGTTCGAAAAGAACGTTGCTGCCACTGACGCGGGATTTCAAAAGACCCGCCTTGCGCAGATCGTTGACATGGCGCGAGCAAGCAGGCTGCGAGAGCGGGAGGGCGGCCACGATTTCCATGCAGGGAACCTCGCCCCGCCCCGCAAGGAAGCGCAGGATGCAAATCCGTGCCGGATGCGCCAGGGCCTTGGCAAAGGCCGCAAGCTGGACGGAAGTGGCATCGAATGCGTCGAGTTTCGCAAGCGGCATGGATTGAATATTTCAAATATGCGATATGATGACAAGCGGAAACTTTCCGATGCCTGAGTGGAAAGCTTCCCCGCGTGGCTGGGGCGGATGGTTTCGAATGGAAAACCGGATTTTGATTCTGGTGGCGGGGCGTGATCTTGACCTGTTTGCGGAAGCCTGACAGACGGGTTGGCGCAATCGGGTGCCGGTGACGGGTTTTCCATGATGGCCGGCGAGTTTTTCACCTTCTTCTGATCAACCATTCCATTTTATGAAATCCATCCATCGCATTGGTGTCATCGCCCTGGCGGGAGTCGTGCTCGCTGTTTCCTCATGTTCCACCGGCGGTCACTCGCCTTCGGGATTTCTCGGAAACTACCAGCAGCTCAATGCCGGATATGGCACCACGGATGCGGTTGCGACTTTTTTGAAACCCGGAGTGGATTTGAAAGCCTATCACAGCGTGGTGATCGATCCGGTGACGACCGTGATCGGGACCCCCGGGATCAGCCCGGAGGTGAGCAGCCAGTTGGCGGCCTATCTGGGCGAATCGCTGCGCAGCCAATCCGGCGGACTGCTCAATATTGTCGGTTCGCCCGGTCCCGGCACTTTGCGGATCCGTGCGGCGCTCACGGATGTGATCGAGGGGCAGCAATTGGGCAAGCCGGTGACGACCGTGCACACGAATCCGCAAGTCACATTGACGGGCAAGCTCGGCTCGGCTGAAGTGGCGGCCTTTATTTCCAATGTCTCGTTTGAGGGGGAAATTCTGGATTCCGTCTCCGGCGAGCGGCTCTGTGCCTTGTGCGACCATCGGATGGGCGTGAAGCGCGCGGCGACCGAGGCGACTTCCTGGGCAGCAGTGCGCAGTGCGGCAAACCAGGGCGCGTTGCGGCTTTGGAAGAGATTTTCGGATGCCCGCGGCGAGTGATTGGGGGGCTGTTTCCGGGTGTCACCCACGGATGATGATTGGCGCGCATTTTGCCTTGCAGCAATGAACCCTGCCGCTAGTCTGGCACCCACGCTGGCGCGCGATGCACGCCGGAAATCAAAACCAAACCACGTTTTTCTACAGATGAAAATTGCCTTTATCGCCGCCGCCGCTGCCTTGCTTGCAGCTTCCTGCTGCCCGAGTTCCGCACCCGCCCCCAGCAAGCCGGCCTATGTGACTCCTGCCAAGTGAGAGACCCGCCCGGTGTGCCACAAGCGCCCGGGCAAATTCGCTCCCACACTGGCAACTCCTTGGATTTTCCATTCAAAACCTACCGCATCCTGATTCCATGATCCGCATTCTCTCCGCAATCGTCGCTTCCGCTTTCGCGCTCATTTCCGCATCCTGCTGCTGCACCGGTGAAGCCAAGCCACCCGGCCTCCGCCCGCTTCCGCAGTTCCAGGAAATCCAATCCGCCCAGGAGCCGGAAGTCCGCTACGAGAAGTGATCCCCGGGTAATCCGGAATCATTACCGATTTCCAAAGCGTCCTTCCGCACCCGCGGGGGGGCGCTTTTCTTTGTCCGCAAAGGGAATCTGAAAAAGTTGCTTCCCTTCCCCGTCGGGATCTGGCATTTGGCAGGGCGTTCTCCATTTGTCATGAAACATCCGATCCAGCGCGACGAAACTTCCCGATTCCAGGGATCGCTCCGTCATTATCACCGCTCCGTGAGCCAAAGCAACCGCACTTGGGACGAGTGGGTGGATGGCAAAAGCACCGGGCGGAAGCCAGCGGTCTATTGGGTCAAGCTGATCGCCACGATCGCTGCCGTGCTGACCTTGGCCGCTGTCGTCGCGGGCTTGTTCATCGAGCTGCGCTGAGTCGTGCGGCGGCCGACACCGAGCCATCTTTCTCCCTCGCCGCCCGCATGTGGCTTTGACAATCCGCGCCGCCCCATGCAGTTTTCCCGCCCGCCGCGAACCACGGCGGTATTTTTACCATGGGAAAAAGCCTGTTTCAAAAAGTCTGGGACGCCCACCACGTCGGGACCCTCGCGGATGGCCGCTCACAACTCTTCATCGGCACGCACCTCATCCACGAGGTGACCTCGCCCCAAGCCTTTGGCATGCTCCGCGATCTCGGGCTCAAGGTGAAGTTTCCTCAACGCACTTTCGCCACCGTGGACCATATCGTGCCCACCATCGATCAGGACGCCCCGCAAGACCCGCTGGCCGCGGAAATGATGCAGGCGCTGCGCAAGAATGCGGATGATTTCGGCGTGACCTACTTCGACCTCGCGTCCGGCAAACAGGGCATCGTCCACGTCGTCGGACCCGAGCAAGGCATCACCCAGCCGGGCACCACGATTGCTTGCGGAGATTCCCACACCGCCACTCACGGTGCCTTCGGTGCGATCGCCTTCGGCATCGGCACCACCCAAGTCCGCGATGTGCTCGCCTCGCAGACGCTCGCTCTCGAAGCTCTCAAAGTCCGCCGCATCGAAGTGAATGGCGACCTCCGCCCCGGTGTTTACGCCAAGGACGTCATTCTCCACATCATCCGCCTGCTCGGAGCGAATGGCGGCATTGGTTTCGCCTACGAATATGCCGGCGATGTGTTCGACCGCATGTCGATGGAAGAACGCATGACTGTTTGCAATATGTCCATCGAAGGCGGTGCGCGCTGCGGTTATGTCAATCCGGACGCCAAAACCGTCGCCTACCTCCACGGCCGCCCCTATGTCGATATGAGCGATTTCGACGCCACGGCCGCACGCTGGTTGTCCTTCGCATCCGACAAGGATGCGCACTACGACGATATCGTCAAAATCAACGCCGCCGACATCGAGCCCACCGTCACCTGGGGCATCTCGCCGGACCACGGCATCGCCATTTCAGAAAACATCCCGGATCCTGCCAAGGCTGCCACTCCGCTCATCAAAGCCTCCATCGAGGAAGCCCTCGCTTACATGAAACTGCCCGCCGGCACTCCCATCAAGGGCGTGAAAATCGACGTCGCATTCATCGGCTCCTGCACCAATGGCCGGATCTCGGATTTCCGCGAAGTGGCGAAATACATCCAAGGCCACAAGGTCGCCGCCGGCGTCAAAGCCATCGTCGTCCCCGGCTCCCAAATCGTCGCCATCCAGGCGGAACAAGAAGGGCTCGATAAAATCTTCACCGCCGCCGGCTTTGAGTGGCGCGGTGCCGGTTGTTCGATGTGCCTTGCGATGAACCCCGACAAACTCGTCGGCGATCAACTCTGCGCCTCGTCCTCCAACCGGAACTTCAAAGGCCGCCAAGGCTCGCCCACCGGCCGCACCGTCCTCATGTCGCCCGTCATGGTCGCCGCCGCCGCCATCAACGGCCACATCTCCGACGCCCGCGACCTCTTCCACATTGAGAAATCCGCCGCTGTGGCGTAAAGTCACCGCCATGAAAGCACGAATCACCTACTGGCAGGAAAAGGACGGGAAGTTTCTGGGCTTCCTCAACGAATATCCCGACCACTGGACCCAAGGTGAGGACCTAGACGATCTCCGCGCCCATCTCAGCGATCTCCATCAAATGTTTTCCTCAGAGAACATCCCGGGAATCAGACGATTTTCATGATTACCACTGCAACAGCACTCCAACTCATTACTCCCGCCGAGTATCTCGAAGGCGAGGAACGGGCGGAACTGCGGCACGAATATATTCAAGGCCGGGTTTATGCCATGTCTGGCGCAAGTGATCGCCATAATGAAATCGCCCTTGATGTGGCATCTCTCCTCAAAGCCCATCTCAAGGGCGGCTCTTGCAAGACTTACTTGCTCGATATGAAGGTAGAAGTGCCAATGGATCATGGCGTATGTTATTATTATCCAGATGTCTTTGTCACCTGCACGCGGGAAGATGCAGAATCACCTTTGATCAAACGCTCCCCTGTGCTGGTGACTGAGGTTGTTTCCCCATCCACCTGGCGTGTGGACGAAGGCGAAAAACTTCGGAATTATGCCCGTATTCCCAGCGTTTCGGAAGTCCTCCTCATCGCACAAAACTGGCCCGAAGTCATCCTTCATCGGCGCGCCAGCCATTGGCGGGCGGAAAGTTTCACCCAAGTGAACGACGTCATCCGCTTGGAGTCTATCGGCATGGATCTTTCGCTTCAGGACATCTACGCATCGGTGTCCTTTACTGCCAGCGATTCTCGACCGTGGTATCTCGTCAAACCCATCTCCGAATAATCTCCGCTCATCATGAGCACATCCGCCCACAAGCTCCCGATCACCGCCACCGAGTATCTCGAAGGAGAACTCCGCGCGGAGCTGCGTCATGAGTTCATCGATGGACGGGTGTATGCCATGTCCGGCGCGAGTCGCAGGCATAACGAGATTTGTGGCGATCTTTACAGCAATCTGAAAACCCACCTCCGAGGCGGACCTTGCAGGACTTACATCGAGGCGGTGAAAGTCCGCATCGCTGACGATGCCGGGGAAGCCTACTATTACC
>JALOTR010000107.1 GCA_025457805.1 Akkermansiaceae bacterium
AGGATGTGGTGTCTCTTCGTGTCCCCGGCAAAAGCATGCGACGGCACCCGGCGGGTCAGCGCGGGTGTGCGAGGTGACGGAGGATGGTGGTCCTCAATCGAATTTCTGGACTTCGTCCGGGCCGGGAGTGGCGTAGGCGGGATCCAGGGCGCGGATGTGGACCTTGCCGTCTTCGAGGAGTTTTACATCGAGTGGCACGATGGTGGTGCCGCGTTGATTGATGGTCTGGGCGGTTTCCGAGAGGTCGCGGGTTTCGATGCCATCGCGGGGAAGGGGAGGAACGTTGGCGTTGAAGAAAGCGGTGCACCACCATTTGCCATCGCGGGTTTGGAAGGGGGTTCCGTGGCCGAGGAAGCGGCCGGCGAATTTGCGGGGGCCGTAGGAACCGTCGATTTTGTCTGAGGTGGAATAGTAAAGGTTGTAGCTGCCCTTGCGGCCTTGGTCGGTGGACCAGGCGGTGCCGAGGTGGACGTAGCGCTCGCCGACCTTGATCATGGTGGCTCCTTCATGGCCAATGACGGAGAGGCTGCGGCCGAGGGCGTTGGTGCGCTCGCCGGAGGGGTCGATGCGTTTGGCGGGAGCGGTGAAATTCGTGAAGTCGGATGAGAGAGGGCGGACGTTGGTGTTCTCGGAGAGCACCCACCAGGTGTCTCCGTCTTTGTAGATGGAGGGGTCGTGGTGGCCGGCGAAGCCTGTTTTCATCGGGTGGGACCAAGGGCCTTTGGGTTCGGCTCCGGTGGAGAGGGCGAGGTTGGATTTCTGGGTGGGGCAATGGAGGAGTGCCCAGCGTTTCATTTCGGGGATCCAGTGAATTTCCGGGGCCCAGACGTATTTGCCGGGATTCTTCGTGAAGGCGCTGTCGTTATTGATATCAAAGATGACGCCGAGGTATTCCCAGTCGATGAGGTCCTTGCTTTTCCAAAGACGCACGGTGTTGCCGACGGCGGAGATGTCGCCCAAGCCGACATTGTAGGGATCGGTCTCCTCGCGCGGATCCTCCTCGTTGATGGTGGTTCCTGTTAGATAATAGAAATCGTCCGGGCCGAGGGTGATGTAAGGATCGCGGATCCAGTCGTTTTTGATGAAGAGGGCTTTGTCGCGGGATTGGAGGCCGGCTTCGATTTCGGCGCGAGGCATGACCGGTGCGACGGGGGCGATCTGGGCTTTGGGAATCTGAAGGAAACCGGGGTCGGTGGGTTCCGAGGCGGTGGCTGTGGCGAAGAGACCGAGAGGCAGGGCGAGGAGAATGGGGCGAAGATGGCTCATGGCGCGCGGATGATCAGTTGTTGGCTTTGGGCTTTTTGTTTTTGTTAGATGGGTTCTTCCTTTCGCCGGGTTTGGGGAAGACATTGACGCGTTTGGCCCAGGTTTCCCATTGCTTGGAGAGTTCGGCGACCTTTTCGGGATGGGTGGTGGCGAGGTTGTTGAGCTCGGTGCCGTCGTGGGTGATGTGATAGAGTTCCCACTTGTCCTTCTTCAGCCCGGCGGCCGGGGAAACGCCTTCGCCGACCAGTTTCCAATCGCCATCGCGGACGAATGCGTTGTTTTGATGTTCGATGAAGATAGGTGTTTTGCGGGTAAGGTTTTTGCCTTCGAAAGCCGGGGTGAGGGGGATGCCGTCGAGGGTGAGGATGGGTTTGCCCTTGTGTTCGGCGGGGTATTTCGCGCCTGTTAGATCGAGGACGGTGGGCATGATGTCGATGAGTTGGGCGGGGCCGCGGAACCAGTCGCGGCCGGGTTTGATGCGGGCGGGCCAGTGGGCGATGAAAGGGGTATTGCTGCCGCCTTCGTGTGCACGTTGTTTGTATTCGCGGTAAGGGGTGCTGGAGGCGTTTGCCCAGGCTTTGCCGTAGCTGGGGATGGTGAGTGCGGTGTGGGGTGCGCGGTCCTTGATGGGGTCGCCTTTTCCGGTGAGGGAAACCTCGGCGCAGGCACCGTTGTCGGAAAGAAAGAGGATGAGGGTGTTGTCGAATGCCTCGTGTTTTTTGAGGGTGTTGAGGAGGTCGCCGATTTTCTGGTCCACGCGGTCGATCATGGCAGCGTAGGCGCTCAAGAGTGCGGCGCATTTGGCACGGGTTTCATAGTAGAGTCTGTCCCATGCGGGGACTTCCGGGTCGCGGGGCGAGAGTTTCCACGTTTTGGGAATCAGGCCTGAATCGAGTTGGCGTTGATAGCGTTGTTCGCGGAGTTTGTCCCATCCCATGGCGTATTTGCCTTGGTATTTATTGAGTTCCTCATCATGGGCATGGAGTGGCCAGTGGGGAGCGGTGTAGGCGAGATAGAGGAAGAAGGGGGCTTCCTTGGATTCTCCGGTTTTGTGTTCGGTGATGAAACGGATGGCGTGGTCCGTGAAGGCGTCGGTGGTGTAGAATCGGCGGTCGGTGGTGGATTTCGGATTGGGATCGGGCGTGTTGCCATCGAACATGATGCGGAAGTCGTAGGGATGGAAGAAGTGGGTGGCACCGGAGAGGCAGCCGTAGTAGCGGTCGAAGCCGCGCTGGAGCGGCCAGTCGGCTTGGTCGGTGCCGGAGAGGTGCCATTTTCCGGTCATAAAGGTGGCGTATCCGGCGGACTTGGCGACTTGGGCGAGGGTGACGCAAGAGTCGTTGAGGTTGCCGGCGTAGGCGGGCGGGTGCTCGGGGGCGGGTTTGGATTGTTCGCCGGTCATGTGGCCGATGCCGACCTGGTGGGTGTGGAGCCCTGTCATCAAGGTGGCGCGGGTGGGGCAGCAGCGGGCGGAGTTGTAGAACTGGGTGAAGCACAGGCCGTTCTTGGCGAGGGAATCGAGGTGTGGGGTATCCATTTCGCCGCCATATGTGGGGAGGTCCGAGAAGCCCATGTCATCGACCATGATGAGGATGATGTTGGGTTTTTCCGCGGCAATGGCGGTGGTGACGAGGCTGAGGATGGCCAGAAGGGCAAAGGGTTTCATCGGGTAAGGACGAGAGTTGAGTGAGTGGGTGTCATCCACCGGTTTGGTTGTGAGTGAATGTCATCGATGAGGCAATTGTTACCTTGAAAGCCCGGGTCACTGGCGTTCGCTACCAATAGCGAGAAGGATCGTTGGGTAAGTCTCAGCTTTGGTGCTTGGACGGATTCGGCGCATTTTTGGACAAAGTAGGTCGATGTGGTAACAGTCAGCGGTATCGCGAAATTCTCTGGTGAATCCAATTTGATCCGAAGCCAATCCATGAATCCAAGCGAAAGGGACCGACAGTTCGAGGCAGTGGTGCGCGAGTGCCACTCCGGGCTGAGGTTTTTCATCCGGTCGCTGGGGGTGGATGAGGCGTGGGTGGACGATCTTGCCCAGGAAACTCTCCTGCTTGCCTATCGCAAGTGGGACAATCTGGACGATCCTGCCAACGCGATGTTTTGGCTGCGTCGGATCGCGCGGAATCTGGTGCTCAATGAAGTGACCAAAACCTCGCGGCGCAAGCGGCTATTGGACGAGAAGATTACCGATTACTTGCTGACTTTGCCGGATGACGATTTGATGCCGGGACATGCAGGGGACAACGAACTGAGGTTGGCGGCTTTGCGTGGGTGCATCGACCAGCTCTCCGAGAGAATCCGCAAGATGCTTGCCGCGCGGTATCAGGAGGAGCAATCGGCTTCGGAGATCGGGGATCACTTTTCGATGGAACCCTCCGCTGTGCGAAAGGCCTTGTTCGTGGCACGCAAGAAGCTTGCCGAATGCCTTGGAACTCATGGATTCACTGAATTCAGACTCGAAAAATGAAAACGAACGAATCGAATGAGGGGCTGCCACGATTCGAAGAGTTGTGTGCCGGACTTCTGGATGGCACGCTGGAAGCGGCGGAGCGGGACGAGTTGCTGGGGCTGCTTCGGGTTAATGCGGACTTGAGGGATGAATTGCGCCGACAGCTGTTGGTTTCCGGCGTATTGGCGAGGCAGTCGCCGGTGCGGGAGGATGGAGTTTTCGAGCGGTCGATCATGGGGCATTTGTCTGCAATTCGGGATGAGGCTCCGGAGGCGTTTCCGGCCCGGGTGGTTTCGCGGATGCGGGTGCTGCGTGTGAGGCGCTATGTCGCGCTGGCGGCTGCGGCGATTGTGACGCTGGCGGTCCCTTTGTTTTGGATGTCGCGCAATAGCGGGGTGACCGAGCATAAGCCACAAGCTGTCGCCACCCTGGTTCCGCAGGGAAACGGCAATAAAGCATCGGTTGTGCATGTGGGCGACCGGTTTCAGCTTGGAGCAGGGGTCGCGAAATTTGAATTTGCGAATGGAGCCGTGCTCGGTGTGGAGGGACCAGCAGACTTGTCGATCCGTTCGGGCGATGCGGTGTTTTTGGCCCATGGGCGTTTGAATGCGTGGTGTCCCGAATCCGCTCACGGATTTCTTGTGGAAACCCCAAGCACGAAAGTGATCGATTTGGGAACGGCATTCGGAGTGGAGACAGGGGCGGATGGGGGCTCTGATGTCATGGTTCTGGACGGTCTGGTAAAACTCGACAACGGGCGGGATCAACGGCAACTGACGACTGGAGCGGCGATGCGCGCCGAGACGGGTGGCGAGATGCGTGAAGTGCCCATGGAGCCGAGTGTTTTCAACAGAACCTGGCCAGTGGCTTTGGGAATCCGCTCGACGAATGGTGAGGTCGCAGCCGCACCCGCTGGAACCTCCGAGGTCATTGCCTCGCTGGAGAATGATGATACAGTTTTTGTGATCCCGGAACGGCGTGACTTGGAGGTAACCGAACCGTTGGTGGTCAATGTGGTCGATAGCGGGATTTTCCGAGCCAACGCTGGTCCATACACCACACCACTTGATTTGAAACCGGGGCAAAAGATCCGGAGTTATCTGCTACGTTACAATCCTGTGGGCAAGGTCCTGGATCCTGCGGGATTCCGGGAGTTTCGAGGGAGCGTGACTTTCGACCGACCTGTGTTGGGATTGATTGTCCGCACGCCTCTGTTGAACCAGACGGATCCGACATTTGCCCTTGCTCCGATTGCCATGGAAGATGAGAACTACCGCAAAATGAGGGGATTGGAGCTCGCGAGGCCGAGTCCGGCGGATTCGGTCGTTCTTTCAGAGGATCGCTATACCGTGGAGATCCGTTGGTTTGCAGGAGAATCTGTAGATGAGATCCGGGTGATTACCACGGACGACTGAGTCCGCAGGGGAGAACATGCGCCACGAATCTTACGAATCCCGAAACAGCCGCCTTCGATTCATGTCATCCGGTCAGTGGGTGCAATGATCTATCATTTTCCGGCGGGGATTGGTTTGCCGATGAGGGTGAGCCATCCACTGCGATGGGCGTCCTGGGTGCGGTTGGCGAATCGGACAGGCTTGCCATTTTTCAGGGGATTCGGGACCTGTAAGAGAATGACGGGTTCCGGTGGGACCGGCGATGGAAGTTGGATTCTCCAAACAGCGGATTCTCCGGGCAGAACTCCTGTTAGTTTGTTAGATATGGGTATTTCCTTCAAAGGGTTGTTGCCGGAAGGATCCAGGATGCCAATGCATGCGGGCCATGGATGATAGAAGGGAGCGATGCCTTGGTTGACGAGGGTGATTTCAAGGGAGTCTCCATCCAAGGTCACCGAGGTCACGCGGAATTCATAGCCCATGCGGCGGACCGCTTCAATGGCGCGCGCATGGCGCTCGGGCTTGGCTTTTTCCCGGAACATGCCGGTGTCCATGAGCCAGGTTACATGGGTTTCCGTAACGCAGCGGTCGAAGCTTTGCACGGGTGAGGGAGGGGAGGGATCGAAGACGACGCCCCACGCTTCCGGGCGGATTTCGCCGCCGATGGGGTGGGTTTTCCAGCGGTCCATCGCGGTGGGGCCTGCTGTTTTGAGAGAAGGGATGAAGAACCAGTCATCCTGTTTGCGACCGGTATCGAGAGTGGCCCATGCGAAGGAGTCGTCGTGATATCCGAAGGGGCGTGCTGCGTTTTCCGCCTTTTGTTCGTTTTTCTCACCGACCGGGTAGCGGAGCAGGATGGGGGTGGTCCGGAAGGATTTTTCGTAGGTGTCCATCACCTCGCGTTGCACGGCTTTGGAGGCGAACAGTTCGTTGCGCGGGTGGGTGTGCCACTCGCCCCAGGTTCCTAACAGACCGGCGGTGATGAAGCCGATGCGTGGATCGCCATCATAGCGTTTTCCGAATGCGGCGATGAAGTCGGTGAGTTCCTTCCGGAGATTGGGGTCCTCGTAGTTGGGTGTGATGACTTCGGTGGGCGGGAAAGGCGCTGTGTTGGTGTTGGTGTAGCGGTGGACTTTCAAGCCTCCTTGGATGAGGTGCTCCGGGATGCCACTGTTCTTACCGGGGTATTCCAAATAGAAGCGGAAGATGGCCTGGTTGCCACGCGAGGCGATGTCGTTCAGACGCTTTTCGAGTGCCAACCAGTCGTATTTTCCCGGAGCTTTCACAACGTCGGACATGGGGATGTAAAAGAACTCCATGGAGTGAGGGAAGCGGTCCTTCGCCGGAGTGGCGTAGGGAACGAGGCCCTTGAGCGGATTGTCCACGGGAGCGGGGCCTTCGAGGAGAGGCGAAGTGATCGGTTCCGCATGGAGAATAAGGATGCTTGCGAAGAGGGATGGGATCAATCGAATCGTGACCATGGATTCAGTGCTCTTTCATTGGGTTGGAGAAAACTCGTGACGGTTCTGCGATTTCATTCATGGTTGTTCGTCGAATTCTATAACTCATTGGGGTATATCTGTAGCGAGTTGATAGAGGGGAACTCAGAGGAAATCCGAAACGGTGTGGATGAGGATTTTCCGTCCGCTCGGATCCTGATAGAAAAAGACCAGCCCCCGGATTTTGTCTTTGAGGGGCCAGTTGGTTGAAAAGAAGGGCTTCCACGGATCTTGAGCTTCACGGGTCAGGAACATGGCATGGCACAGGTCCTTTGCGATGTTATCTTTCGGTGCGACGAAGATCGGTTCGCCGGGTGGGAATGCCACGCGTTTTCCTCCGATATCTCCGGCAATTTCCTTGGAGGTTAGATTGACGACGAGAAACTGCCGCTCTTTGAAGGAGGTGCCGATATCGACGGCGAAGGCTCCGTAAGACATCTCAGAGTTGGATTTCTTCACCAATACGACAAGTTGTTCGGCAGCGGATTTCAGGGCCGCGCAACTTGCGGCAAGCTTTACGTTTTCCCCTTCTGCGGCAGGTTTGTCGCTGAGGGAAAAGCGCCAGCGATTCTGAATGGTGGCTTTGTATGGGCCGGTGAGGCGATTCGCGACGACTTCGAGAGGAATGGTGGAGTTCTTCTTCTGGAGCAGGAAAAGTGGAGCGTGCTGGACTCTGGGTGGCAGGGCAAGCACGCGGAGATTGGTTTGGGCGGGCTCCTGCTGGCCGTGGCTGGAGGAAATCAAGCCAACGAAAGCCAATACGCATGTGAGCAGGGAAGTGGAGATCTGGTTCATACTTCGGAGGGACTGAGATATCTGAATGAGACGATTTCCAAGCGGCGACCGAAGCGCTTGTTTACAGTGGATTGGAGATTGTCCTGCTTGAGGTGGGCGGCATCCTCGATGGCAAGGTATTCCGGCACACGTTGAATAACCGCCTCACACCATGCCCGTGCCGCGACTTTTCCGTCCGGAGTGATTGCATCTCCGTAGGTGCGGATGACAAACGTGTCACCACGTGGTGAGAGTTGCTCGGCAAGACCGGCGAGGATGTCTGCCTGGTCGACATAGGCACTGCTGCCGTAGGCGACCGGGCCTTCGAGAGCTTCGCTGAATGCG
>JALOTR010000108.1 GCA_025457805.1 Akkermansiaceae bacterium
ACAACCCCACCGGAGCCGTCGCCACCCGCGCCCAACTTGAAGCATGGGTGAAGTATGCCAAACAAAACGACGCCATCATCCTCTTCGATGCCGCCTACGAGGCATTCATCCAGGACCCGGAAATCCCGCGTTCCATTTTTGAAATCGAAGGCGCGAAGGACGTGGCCATCGAGTTCCGTTCCTTCTCGAAAAATGGCGGCTTCACCGGCGTGCGCTGCGCTTATGTCGTCATTCCGAAAACCGTCACTGCCAAGGCGGACGATGGCACTCGCATCCCTCTCCATCAACTCTGGAGCCGCCGCCATAGCACCAAGTTCAACGGTGCATCCTATCCCGTGCAAAAGGCCGCCGCCGCCGTATTTTCCGATGAAGGAAAACAACAGGTCAGCGCGCTCATCGAGCACTACATGGGCAATGCCAAACTCCTCCGCGAAGCCGCCTCCGCCGCCGGTCTGCCAGTCTTCGGCGGCGTCAACGCTCCCTACGTCTGGGTCGGCTGCCCTGCTGGTCTGAGCTCATGGGACATGTTCGACAAAATGCTCGGCGAGGCCCAAGTCGTCATCACCCCCGGCTCCGGATTCGGCTCCGCCGGCGAAGGCTATTTCCGCATCTCCGCCTTCAACTCCCGCGCCAATGTCGAAGAAGTCTGCCGCAGACTGAAGGCGCTGGTGGCTTGAGAGGGATTTCACCTTTGAAAAATCGTCTTCATCTTTCCGTGGGACGTGCTAGTCTTACCCCCATGATTTCGATCGAAGACCGTTTAAAATCTCTCGAAGAGGAAGTCGCCGGAATGAAGGCCATCCTCCAAAAGCCTGCACCTCGCGAAGATCGGTGGGAAAGCACGGTAGGCATGTTCGAAGGTGATCCTCTCTTCGTGGAGGCACTGCGTCTAGGTCGGGAGTATCGCGAAGGCAAAGCCGGGAATGACATCTGTGAAGGTGCTTGATACCAACCACCTCGCCGAACTTGAGGAAAACTCTGCGGCAGGAAAACTCCTCCGCGCGCGGCTTCAGCTTCAAACGGATCCCCTTGCCACCACCATTATCACGGTCGAAGAGCATCTGCGGGGCTGGTTGGCCTTGCTCAATCGCTCCAACGACCCGGACTGGCAAATTCGGGTCTATGCAAGACTTCAACGACAAGTGGACTTGTTTGCCCATTGGATGGTGCTTCCTTTCGATCAAGAGGCCGCTGCCCTGCTCCGGTATTTCCAGAAGCAGCGACTGAAAATCGGCACCATGGATTTGAAAATCGCCTGCATTGCAATCGCCCACGATGCCACGCTCCTCACTCGCAACACCGTGGACTTTGCCCAAGTCCCGGGACTGCGTTTTGAGAACTGGCTGGACTAGAAGGTGGTCAGTAAACCAATTCCGCCTTCAACTCCCGCGCCAACGTCGAGGAAGTCTGCCGCAGGCTGAAGGCGCTGGTGGCTTGAGCGACGCCTACGCAAACAAGCGCTCGCCACGTGCCGGGCTGGGTGCTAGTTTCCTTTCGTGAGCGAAGCTCGCGTGGTCATCAATCTGGAGGAAAGCATCGGCAAACAGGTCGGTCGCCGCAAGCCGCCAACGGATCCGCTGCGGGTGGCGAGCGACCTGAACCAACTTGCAACCGGTCTGCTCGCCGCATCCGGGAACAAGCTCCCGCGACGCGGAGTTTTCCGGTTCCATACCCATGAGGAGGCAGACCAATGGATGATGACTCGAGGACCGAAGACGAAGAGCTGACTTCCCGCGCTCCGACGCAGGAAGACTTCGTGAAGCTGTGCGCTCGGCTCAATGAATTGGGAGCCCTGCTGTTCCTCCGTCATCAGTATGGCGATGAGATATTCAGAAAAGGCAATTGAGATCTGGAGTGTGTCTTGAGAACGTAGTCGAGGACTTCAGTCCCCGACAAAGCGCTGCCAGGCAATTCCCTTGTCATGCCGGGCAAATGAATTCATTCCTCCATCGTCGTTTGCTTGTCCATGGACCCCACTGAATTCCGCGCCCGCACCCGCTTCATTCTGAAGCTGGGCAGGGCTTTGCATGAATGTGGGACGACGAGCCAGCGGATGGAGCGCCATCTTTCCAATGTGACGCGCATGCTCGGGCTCAATGGCAGTTTCATGATCAGCCCTACGACCTTCACCTGTGCGTTTTGGGAGCAGGATGAGTTCGATCAATCCATCCACATCGAACGCATCGAACCGGCGGAACTCAATCTGGGCCGCTTGTGGGAAATCGATCGACTGGTGGAAAGCATCGCCGATGGCAGACTCAGTTTTGCCGATGGTATGGATCAACTGGAGAAGGTGACCAAGGCTCCACTGAATTATAACAACGCCGCAAACGCCATCTCATGGGCACTCATGGGAGGATCCTTCGCCGCACTGCTTTCTTCGCAAACGCTCGATTGCATCGTGGCGGGCTTGATATCGTTGATCCTGTTTTTTGTTTCAAGGGTCACCACGCTTGATGCCGGATGGAAACCCGTGCTGACGATCGTCGCGCCATTTGTCTCCGGCCTGCTGGCCAGCGCGGTTGCGGCGTTCGGCTTCAGCATCAATGTGCCTTTTGTCATCCTCTCATCGATCATCATTTATATTCCAGGACTGGCGTTGACCGTCGCTCTAACAGAAATTTCGGTGGGTCATCTCATCTCCGGAACCTCGCGGCTGGTGGATGCGCTGATGTTGTTGCTCAAACTCTTCTTCGGCGCGGTGAGTGGCATGGCAGTGGCGAAGTTTGTTTTCCCGGCAGATGCCGCAGCCCTCCATTTCCTTTCACCGTTGGCGGATTGGAAAACCTGGCCAGCAGTGGCGGGGCTCTCGCTCGGATTGGGAATCGCCCTCAATATCCCGCAGCGCAAAATCCTGTGGGGACTGCTGTCCGCAGCCATCGCCTTCGGCTCCGCAAGGATCGGCGAGGCATGGTTCGGGATGTATGCCGGCATGTTCATCGGCGCGCTGACCGTGGGTTTGTTCAGCAATCTCTACTCGCGGATCACGCGCGGTCCGGGCTCCATCCTGATGACGCAGGGGATCGTCCTGCTCGTGCCGGGCAGCCGGACCTACATGATCCTCAATCACTGGGTCTCCGGGGAAACCATCCTGCCGGGAGCCACCAGCGGGAATCAGGCCCTGATGGTGTTCCTCGCCCTGATTGCCGGGCTGCTGTTTTCCAACGCCCTGCTGCCCACGCAGAAGAGCCTTTGAAGGTGGGGCAAATCAATTCCATGGACGCTGGCGGCAAAGCGGTGTTAGATAGTGACCATGATACCGATGCCGTGATGTTTTATGAGACGCCCGATATCGCCCACAATACCACCACGCCCGGCGACAACTCGGGGTGGCAGTATGAAGGGAAATTCATGACCTTTCTCGGTGTGCCCATCGCCCCGCACTTTTTCATCACGGCCAAACACTTCGGCGGCTCGGTGGGCACGACCTTCGATTTTCACGGCGACCTCTACACGACCATCGCAGTCCACAATAGCCCGAACACGGACCTCGCGATCTGGGAAGTCAATCACGCCAAGCCCTTTCCCACCTGGGCACCGCTTTCGAGCGGAGCGCAGGACATCGGCGCAAATGCCGCCATCTTCGGCCGCGGCACCCGGCGTGGAGATCTGGTTACCGTGGGCGGTCAGGATAAGGGTTGGAAATGGGGAACCGGCGATGATGTGAAGCGTTGGGGAAGAAACATCGTGGAGGGCACTGTTTCGGGCGGGCCGACTCTGGGGACCTTGCTCTATTGTGATTTCAACCGAAGCGGCGTCGCCGATGAATGCCATTTGTCGGTAGGTGATTCCGGCGGCGGCTTGTTTGTGTTGGAAGATGGATTGTGGCGCCTGGCTGGAATCCATTACGCAGTGGATGGACCTTTCCGAGAACCACCCTCCGGCCCTTCATTCAATGGTGCTTTGGTGGATTGTGGCGGGCTCGAATATAAAAATGGACCGAACTGGATTCCCGTTCCGGAAGACACCGAGGACGTCACCTCCAGTTTCTACAGTTCTCGCATTTCCTCATCGATCACTTGGATCCAAAGCATCGCCGCCACGGCATCCGCGACCTTGCTTGCACCGGAAAACTACACCGCGTGGAGCAAGTTGTATTTTTCTCCCGCACAAATCGCAAATCCAACCGTGAGCGGGATGTCGGCGGATGCCGATGCGGACGGGATTGTGAACCTCATGGAATTCGCCCTCCACCTCGATCCCATCTTCAACGAACGTGTCACCATGACCGCAACGACCGGCCTGCGCGGACTTCCTTTGGTAAAGGTGGAACCGGATGGCGGCGATGAGCGCTTGACGATCGAGTTCGTGCGGAGAACTGCGGCGAGCGGGTCGGAATTGACCTATGTGCATCAGTTCTCCGATGACCTCGTGACTTGGGAAACCGTGGGAACCGAATCGATCTCCGCCATCAATCCGCGCTGGGAACGCGTGAAGGTGGTGGATGCGGAAACCACCACGAGTGCCACCAAGCGTTACGCCCGCATCCGGGTGATCGCGGATTGATACGAGGTGGGACGGGTTTTCCCTTTGATTCCGGCATGCGATTCGTCCATGGTGGCAGTCATGAAATTCACATCCCTTTTCCGGCGAGTCTTTATTGCATGGGTGACATGGTACGCCCTCACCCTTGCCCAAGCCGCAGAGACATCGCGCTTGCAGGAAGGTGACATCGTTTTCAGCAGCTCCAAGCGCGGACAAGGCGAGGCCATCATCGCCGCGACAGGATCGCCCTACACCCACTGCGGCATCGTGTTTGAAAAGGACGGGAAGATGATGGTTTTGGAGGCTGTGCAGCCGGTGGGAATTGTCAGTCTGGAACGATTCATCTCCTTGAGCGAGCCCGGCACCTTCACTGCCAAGCGACTCAAGACCACCGTCACTCCCGCTCTCTATCAGAAAGCCCGCACTTGGGCGCAGCAACAGATGGGACGCAACTACGACGCGCGCTTCCTCTGGGACGACACCAATCTGTATTGCTCGGAGCTGGTGTGGAAAATCTACCAAAAAGCCGGAGTGGAGTTATGCACACCCCGCAAGTTTCGGGATTATGATCTGGAGAAACCCGCGGTGAAGAAAATCATCCAACAACGCTTCGGCGGCATGGACCGCGTGCCGATGGATGAAAAAGTCGTGGCTCCGTCTGACATCGCGGGATCGACGATGTTGATGGAAGTGCCACTTAATTAGTGCCATCATTTCCGACCCTCGACCCACGTCATCAGCGGCTGGAGTCTTGATAGGAAAGTGTCGCCTTTGACCACCGCTTGCAGGTGTGTCATGGCTCCCGGTGTGCGTTGGAAGGCTACTGCAATGGCAGCCCGATTTGATGATTCCAACAATTCCTGCGCCATGTCGGCAAATTCCAAGGCTGCGAGCACATGCAGGTCACTCTGCTTCGGATTCTGCAGGATGTTTTCCAATAGCAACAATGATTGAGCATACTGGCGACTATCCATCAGGGCACCGGCACGCAGCAAATTGAGATCGTCTCGGTAGCGGCCTTGTGGAAACCGGTCTTCGTGATCGCGGATCGCCGTAAGAACAGCCTTTGGATCATTGGCCGGATTGGATCGCTGGACGAGCACATGTTTGTATCCCTCGGGAATCGGCGCGTCCGGAAAATGAATCGCTGCGATGCGGCGACTGCTTCGAAACTGCCGGGCAATCAGACGGGTCATGCGAAACGAAGCGGCCTCCGCCATCGGGCTATCAGGATGATTCAGAAGAAATTCCCGCCAAGCGGCGATGGTATCATTTCTCGGCCCCTCCTCGAATCCGTCAGGCGACATGATAGGGCTGAGATTCTTTCGGAACTCAAGCAAGCTCGCATATCCCGGTGGCAGCTTATCCATGTTTCCTCCTGCATATTCATTAAAATCCGCAACGGACGCTCCCTTGACTGAGGCGGCGGAATGCAGGTCGTCGAGACGGTTGATCAATTGAAGCACATCCAATTGATTCGCCGGATCCGTGTGTGCCCGGAGTTCCGAAAGTTCATGCTGAGACTTCTCGATCTCTTTGCGGACACCATTCAGATCCTTGAAGGGCGCGGTATCAAAAGGATCGAATTTCTTCTGGAGAGCTCCGATTTTCTCCAAGGCAGCATCGCCTTGATCCGGAACAATTTCCTTCTTCATCCCAAGCATGGCTGAAACGAGCGCTTCTGCCGCATTGTAGGAGTTATAATCTCCCGGCATCCACGGCCCGCCAACCGGGCCGAATGCAAAATGGACCGCGCGCTTGGCTTCCGGGGTTCCGGGAAAGCGCTCGACCAGTTGTTGATAGATGTTTCGTGACAACTTGCCCGCGGATGTTTCAAGCGCCCGCGACTTCTGATAGATCGAAACCTCCGCCCGCCGGAAGATGCATTGATTGGCAAGCTCCAGCGCCGCTGCGGCGATGCTCGGGTCTCCGCTCTTCGCTGCCTCCAGCGCATGCTCGAGGGCATGGGTGGCCTCGTCTCGGTGATCGAGTTCGCGATGAATGCTCTCAGGAGCGAATCCGAGTTCCTTCGCATTCCTCCTGCGCAGGAGCTCCTGTTTCCCCGATTCGCTTGCGGCATAGTAGCAGACAGCCAGCGATGGCATGGAGAGTTTACCGCGCTGGTTCATCCAATGGTTTGCGATGGCCAGATGAATTTCAGCCGCCTTGCTTTCGGGGGCCGCGGCCAACTGTTCATAAAGCGCGACCAACGGGGTGACCCGTTCGTTCCAAACTTCCGAAGTCAATGGCAACTCATTCCCAAGCGCCGTGCCCTGCCATTCCCAGTATGAAAGGGTCGCGCGGCCACCTTCTGTTAGATATCGTGAAGCCAGCGTAAAATCCCTGGAAGCCAGAGCCCTGCCGCGCAGTGCATCACCCACGACATCCCGTTGCCGCGATGAAGCAGGCAGCGCCGTGAAGGCTGACTCCAATTCGGACAAGGGGGAGAATTGAATCATGGTATCCAACCACTGCAACAGCTGCGAATGAGGCCGGAGCGGATCCGTCATCTCGAAATTCGATTCTTCCGGTGATGGAGGAATGGGATAGACCGCCGGGATGATTTCCACAATTGCCCGCCCTGCTTGGCCGGATCGGAACAAGGAAAGGGACCTACGATAGCGAAGATCTCCTGCGAGGTGCGCGATCCCTTTTCCATCGAGTTCATTGAAGACGGCAACCGCCTCCTCATGACGTCCCAATCGTTGCAACACAATGGCCTTTGCCTGCAGTGACTCGTCAGTAAAAGTTTTGATTTGATCCAACAATGCCAATGCCTGTTCATGTTCGCCATCCTCGGTCGCTGCCCAAGCCAGCAAGGTCAGGGATGTGTCATCGGGCATGGATTTCGAGGCCATCAACTCGCGGCCCAGTTCCCGCATCGCCGAACGGACAAATGGCCTTGGATTGAGGATGCGCTTGTTGAGAAAATCGATGGTCTCCCGGCCGCTGGTGTCGCGATCCACAAACCACAATGGCAATTCGATCGATGCGGCCGGATCGATGCAATGCTGGACAAAAAGCCGTGCCACCATGGGATGCTTCGCCACGGCAGCCGCATCGAATAAAATCTCCGGATCCATGCCCCACTCATCGGTATCGCCACCCTCGACATCACCCAACAGTTCCTCGAAGATCCGATCGCATTCCCTCAACACTGTGCGGGTGATCTCGCGGGTGGGTTGCCGCTCAAGACGGGCAAGCTGTTGTTTTACCGCGGTTCCCCATTGCCCGCGATCAAAAGCGATCGCCCCCAGCCATCCTTCCGCATCCGGCGCGAAACGGCCTTTGGGATATTTACTGAGAAAAGCCTCAAGCAGTTGCGCAGACTCATTCAGCGGCGCTTCGACATCTGCTGGCTGGGCCTTTTGATTTCTCCGCACTCGCGATTGCTCAAGCAGGCAACGCGCCTCCATCAGTGCAGCCACTTCCGCCCTTGGATGCTCCGGATGGTTTTCCCTCACTGCCTCAAATCCCCGCGCCGCATCTTCATATTGTTGGATCTCGAATTGAAAGGCGGCGCGTTGGGTTTTCCAATAAGGTTGCAGCGACGGTGCTGCGGCGTGGGTGGCATCATCCAGCTCTTTCAGCTCCAAGGCCACCGCCGCCAACTCACGTTCGCGTTGTTTTTCGAATTCCTCCGGCTCGACGTTCCATGGACGAACGGATATCGGAATTCGGGGCATGAATCCGATGCGGGAAACACGCCACTCGATATATGATTTGGCCTCGTTGAAGGAGGCATCGTTGGCAGCCAATTCACGGAGTTCATGCAACAAATTGGCCCGCCGGGATAAATAGTCTCCACTGCGGTTTTCCTGCAGAAGGCGATCAATCTCCGCCATACGCTTTTCCGAAGCAAGCGGGCCAAGCAATGCGAAAATCCCGCGGCATGCCTCATCCATCTGGATACTGGATGGCAGCCTCGGATCCAGCGGAGCCGCTTCTTCAAAAACCTGTGGCCAGCGTTTGGCGGCGATGCGTTCCGGATAGGTGCCCAACGATGGCGGCGCGTGATAAAAATAGGGACCGCAGGCAAGCAGCAGGATCAGCAAGGCGGAGAATGCGTAACGCATAACTTCTCCTATGTCGCGAGCTGGAATTATCGAGAAGAATCTGCGGGAATCATGGAACTCATTTCCGTAAGTCCGCGAACCTTCCACCGGACCTCGGCCGCTTGCGCCACCAAGCGCCCGGAGCGCAGCGAATGACCGGCGGGGAGTTTGGAAAATCTCAAGCGGATGCGCCCGGCATGCTCCGCCGGGAGGGCATCCTCAATGAAGGTTTCCGCGAACTCCCCCGGCGATGCGGAGCGGAAAGAAGCTGCATTTCCGGATTCAAGTTCGAGTTCCCAGATCCCCGCCGGGATATCAGCAGGGCCTTGGTTCTCCAGCCGCACGCAACCTTCCGCATCCACTTCCGCAATCATGCGGAGAGGTGCTTCCGCTTGAGCCAGATGACCGGGTGTGTAAGCCCCTTCGATGCCGGGACCCGGCAAGGCGAAGTAAACCACATGACTCGCTTCGGCGCGGTCCGCCGCATTCACCAACGTTCGAAGCGATGACATCTCGGGCATACGATGCACGACCCGCCCCCCGGCGGGAATTCGGGTGCCTGCCACCGTGATGGCTTGATCAGCATGAAACACGGTGACGCCTTTTCCCGGAGTTTCCACCCGCAGCCCCCGTCGGAAAAACAACGCGTCATGGGTCCATCCCCTCGCGTGACCGATCAATCCTCCGTTTTCATCAAAGAAGGAAACCCGCTCGAAGTTTGCCAGTCCGGCCACCCACTTCCGGGGACACGATGACCATGCTTGGATCCACTTCGCATCGGAAGAATCCGCCATGGCCCGATATCTTCCCTTCATGACATCCGCTGGTGCATCGGCATCCAGATCATAAAACATGGGTGCCAGCGAAACCACCGAGCGGGCCAGCTTCTCGAAGTCCACCCGGCCCGGCCATGACGCCAGCGCGGTGATCGAAACTTTCACGGGCGATACCTCAACCCCAAGTTTTGTTAGAAATTCTGCATAGTTGCCCAATAAACGATCCGGACAATCGAAGTCGATCTGGATTTCCGCGGGTTCCACCTTGCCCTCCAACCACAAGCGCACCTGTCGCGCCAGCAGGACCGGAGCATCGGGCGAACCGAGAAATGCGGATTCGGGTTTCAGCCGGAAAACCGGAATCACTTCCAGGCCTTCATAAGCTTTCTGCGGGCTGGAGATGCGATTCGATTTCCAGCCCTTGCCATCCCACCCGGTTTCGAAAGCTTGCCAATAGAGCCGCTTCACTCCTGCTTCCCGGAGCGATTGCAACTCCGCATCAGTCAAAGAAGAGCTGCGATGCCAGACCCAGTAGGCCGCCGCATCCATCGGGACTTTGCGGGCATGACCGTTCTGTTTCTTGCCGCACCCGGATCCCAGCACGAGCAGGAGCATCCAAAGGCATGCCCGAAGCGGATTCATCTTCTAACGGCTGAATGCAGCCACCAACGATGACAGATCCGCAGGGGCGGCGCGGTCGGCGGTGAGGATGGCGGCTTTTTGCATGGAGATGATTTCGGAGACGCCTTTGCGGGAAAGTTCGAGCATGGCGGTCATTTCATCGGAGGAAAACACAGCTTCCTCACCGCTTCCCTGGACTTCCACGAAGTCGAGGGTTTCGGTCATCACGACGTTGAAATCCACGGACGCATCCTTGTCTTCCAGATAGTTGAGATCGAGCACCGGCGTGCCTTGATAGACTCCGGCAGAGACGGCGGCGACGAGTTTTTTGATGGGGAAATCCTTCAACTTTCCTTCGGCAAACAACTTGTTGAAGGCAATCGCCATCGCCACGCAGCCACCAGTGATGGAGGCGGTGCGCGTGCCGCCATCGGCTTGTAGGACATCGCAATCGATCCACACCGTGCGCTGGCCGATTTTCTTCAAATCCACCACGGCGCGCAGGGCGCGACCGATGAGGCGCTGGATTTCCGATGAGCGGCCATCGATTTTTCCGCGCGAGATATCGCGTTGTTTGCGTTCGAGGGTGGAGTAAGGAAGCATCGAATATTCCGCCGTGAGCCAACCGCCTTCGACGCGCTGGGCGCGCATCCAGCGTGGCACGTCGTCTTCGATCGTGGCGGAGCAGATCACGCGGGTATCGCCGAAGGACACCAGGACCGAACCCGTGGCATTGGGCGCCACATTCGGGATGAAGGAAATGGGGCGGAGTTGATCGTGGTTGCGGCCGTCGGGACGTGTCATGGGCGGAGTTAAATGCAGCTTGTTTGCCATCGCAAGCCCGGAACTTCTATCAGCCGCATCACGATGTTTTTACCAAACGATAGGAGCGATAGGACAAGTTTCCTTCGACGAGGGCATTGTAGATGCGCGATCCTTTGACGCCGGCAAAGTCGCGGCCGAGGCCATGAAGGAACTTCGGCAGCTTGCGGTCGAGCAA
>JALOTR010000731.1 GCA_025457805.1 Akkermansiaceae bacterium
CGTCGCGCAGGCCATCGATCTGTTCGGTGCGGAAAACGTCGCCTGCGGCCCAGCTCGTCCGACCGATCTTCCCAATGCATGGATTGCGGACCCCGCGGATCCTGAACCCACCTTGAGCCTTGCATGGAAGGAGCAGGTCCATCTCGGGCGGGTGATCATCGAATTCGATCCCGACTGGGATCATCCGATGGAATCCGTTCTGATGACCCACCCGGAGGAAATCGTGCCGTTCATGGTCAAGGACTTCGATTTGATGGTTGGAAACGATGTCATGGTCGCCAGCGTTCGGGACCATCATGGCGCGCGCTTCGAGTGGAGGCCGGAGGTGGCGTTGAGGACTTCCGGCTTGAAGCTCAGGATCCTCTCCACCTACGGCGCGCCTGCCGCCGTCTTCCGGATCCGGGCGCTTGAAGCATGATTCCTGAAAGTTTATCTAACTGCTAGATATCCTATTTCTCGCTGTCGCCTTGTGGGCATTTCAGCCGACCGAGCGATACGCTTCGCCGACGACGGTAAGAGAACCATCCGCATTGAAAAGCTGTGAACTGGCCAGGGCCGTACCGCTGACTCCACCATGGAACCATGCATATCGCTCGACGATGTCCATGGCTTCGAGTTGGGGCAGCAGGCGTGTGAGGAAATCGGCAATTCTTTCCGCCGTGTAGCGATTGACTCCCGTGGTTTTCGCCTTCCAATCCGCGACGGCGAACTCGGTGATCCAGATCGGTCGCTTGTAGAGGGCGTGGACTTTTTCGAGGCGCTTCACGAGGGCATCGGCATTCGGTCCGCCATAGGAATGCATGCAAATGAAGTCCACGCGCAAGCCGCGATCTTCCACGCCTTTCATGAAGGCCTTCATCCAATCATTGTCCGGGTGCACACAAGCCGGACTGCCGAGGCGGAGGCCGCTGGCTTCCAGCTTCGGCCAAACCTCCAATGCCTTTTCGACCGAAGTGTTGCCTTGCGTGTGATGATCCGGCTCATTGAAGCCGAGGAGTTCCTGGTAACCGGCCACCGAAGCCCGGGCCTTGACCTGCGCCACTTCCGCTTCCACGCCTGAACGACCTTCATAGATCATCGGCACATACTTCACTTTGGCAGGAAGTCCGCTCGGAGGATCGATGTTCCAGTTATAAAACCACCGGGCACCCACAGCTTCCACGAAGCGGATCACCTCCTCAGGCGGGCGTCTTTTCGACGTCAGTCCGAGTCCCTTTTTGCCGGGAGTCTTCACTTCGGGGGGCGGCTTGCAAGCGAGCGGCAAGGCACTCGCGGCAAGAGCCAGAAGTTGGCGGCGCGTGATGGAATGCTCGAACATGACAAGCGGATGAAGTGTGAGGACAAAAAAGGGAGGAGGGAAGACAAGTTCCCCCCTCCCTCATGGAGTGGCCGGGATTTCAGATCAGGGCCCGGTGACCTTGAGACGGGCAAACTTTTTCGAACCGGATGGGAAGGTATATTTCACGGAATTCCCGGTGATTTCCACGAGGTCCGCGCCCACTCCCTGGGAAACAGGTGTCCACGCACCACTGAGCGTTTCGGAAGTTTCCACTTCGAAGTCGATGCCATAGGAACCACTGTAACTGCCCGCCTTGATCCAAGTGAGAGTGAGGAACCCACCCGCAGGGATCGCAGTGGGCAGCGCGGTGAAACCCGAGTTTGCCACAGGCCCATAGAGGAAGAACTCGATTCCATTGGAGACTCCATCGTTGTCGTGATCGTCATTCAAAGCGCCTGCCGTGCTGTTCGCAGCCTGCCATGCGGGGAAACCAGCGGTGGCATCGATGACGGTGAGCACAATGTTGTTTCCGCTGATGGAGAGCGCACCGTCGAAGGTGCCATCGATGGCTCCGGTGAGGTTGCCACTATCAAGGGAATCGCCAACATTGATACCTCCGCTGGTGACGAGGGTATAAGTGCCGGCTTGCAGGGTGCCGAGGTTGGTCGAGCGCGCCGACACCGATGGTGAGCGTTCCGGTGACAGCGAGGCGATCGCTTGTGGCGGTATCGCTGCCCAATTCAAAGCGGAGCCTGCCCGCTCCGCCGGCCATGGCCGAGACATCGAGGCCGCCACCGATGCTGAGCAAGCCGGCGGTGCCGCCTGGAGCAATGCTGGCACCGGCGGCGACTGTGACGGATCCGCCAATCGTGCCGCTGCCGCCAAGGAACGCGGTGCCATTCACCGCCACCGCGCTCGCCGCATCCAGCGAGCCATCGACCACCAAGGTGCCACCGCTAATGGTGGTGGCACCCGTGTAGGTGTTGGTACCGTTGAGGGTGAGTGTTCCGGACGTGTTGGTCTTCGTGAAGCCCGCCGAGGAGGAATTGCCTACCGGCGAGGCGAAATTGACGTTGTTGCCATTGGTGGAGAACGAAGCGGTCTTGGCATTCACCATCTGGATGCGGGAGGAAACATCCTGGGTGTTGCCAGACTGCCAACGGAGAATCCCGCCATCCATGATGACATCTCCGGTGCTGCCCATCGCACCGTTTGCAAAGTCCACCGTGCCAGCCGTGACTTTCACTCCGCCGGTGAAATCATTGGCCGCATTGCTAAGGACGAGTGCAGCACTGCCGAAGTATTTGTTGATCCCGCCCACCCCGCTGATTTTGCCCGTGAGGATCAGGTTGGAGTTGTCCGAGCGCAGCCGGAAGAAATCGAGGCTAGTCTCGTTGATGGTGATATCTCCGGAACAGGTGGCAGTGCCCGCTTGGGTGAACAACAGGGTTTTCTCATCTCCTGTGTTTGAAATGACCAGATCATTCGCAATGCTGCGGCCGGTGGTTCCAAGCAGGCGGAGTTCGGCATAGGAATCCGCCAAGGTAATGGTCCCCGTTCCGGCGGCACTGTCGTTATCGAGCGAGACGCGGTTCGCGACTGTGAGGCTTGTTCCAGCATTGACGGTGACTCCACCGGTGAAGGTGTTTGCACCGGACAAGGTGAGGATTCCCGCACCGTTCTTGGTCAATCCTCCATCGAGTGTCTCACCGAGGCTGCTGTCATGCTCAAGCACTTCGGCGATGGTCATGTCGAAGGTATTGGAATCGACCACCGCTCCGCCATCCTTGACGATGGTTTGCAGGCCTGTGAGATCGGCGAGAT
>JALOTR010000109.1 GCA_025457805.1 Akkermansiaceae bacterium
AGTTCGCTCACGTCCTGGAGTTCTCTTTTTGGGGATATGAGAATCTGTATAGCCAAGCTTGGAACCATCTTATGGCCTTTGTTGGGATTGCGAAACATCCATTCGGAGATGGCTCGAATGATTTCTTTGTCACTTAGTCCATCCAGTGTCCGCCTCCTTACGGCCTCTCTAGCAGGCGAGTCTACCCACCCGTCGGCGTCTCGGATTCCGTTGGAAATTCTTTCGAAGACCTCGTCCGAGACAAGCTTTTGAGGGCTTCCGTGGCAGAGACATGCTATCACTACCCAAGCGCTAAAAATCTTTACTTTCATATGTAGAATCATTCTTTTTGCCATCTGCATCTTGAGACTCCATTTCATTCAAGTTTGATTTTGTGATCGCTCCATTAAGAAGCCCTTCTACAAAAATTCTTATTGCTTCGAAAACATCACAGGTTCGATTGGTGGAGATGAAATGGAGCGCAGGCTTTAGCCGGCGTGGGGGATTTTGTCCGTGCGGCAGTGGGTTTGAATCCACGTCGGCTGAAGCCTGCGCTCCGTTGAGAGGTAAGGAGGAGGGACCTTATTGTCCCTCTTCTTGATGGAAACGGAAGAGGCGACAATAAGGTCGCCACTCCTTACTCGGTTCACACTCCCATCTTGGCGGGTTGGCCGGTGGCTTCGACGACGGATCTCCAGAGGTCGCCGCCGGGATCGACCTTGCGGCGGCCGCGGGTGACGAGGCTCATGGGGAGGTGGACGTAGCGCATGTGCCAACGGGCGATGACCATGCCGGTCTTGCCTGCCATGGCGGCATGCACGGCATTGCGGCCGAGGTTGAGGCAGAAAATCCGGTCTTCGGGCGAGGCGGGCACGCTGCGGATGAGATAACTCGGATCGATGTATTTGAGATTCAGCTCGATCTTTTTCTCGCGGAAATGCGCGCCGATGCGGTCTTTGAGAAACAGGCCGATATCGGCATGGAGTTTGTTTCCCGAGGCATCGGTGGCGGTTTGGGTTTCCGGGATGAGGTCCTGGCCTGCGCCTTCCGCCGTGACGATCACGCAGTGGCCGCGGGTGGCGAGGCGTTGCTCGATCATGGCGAGCAGGCCGGTGGGACCTTCGAGTTTGAAGGGCACCTCGGGGATCAACACGGCATTGGCCTCACCGGTGGCCAGAGCGGTGGAGCAGGCGATGAATCCGGAATCGCGTCCCATCAGTTTCACCAGTCCCACACCGTTTCTCGCGCCCCAGGCCTCGGTGTGGGCGGCGCTGACGGCGTTGAAGGCGGCGGCGAAGGCGGTTTGATACCCAAACCTCCGATCCATGAACATGATATCATTATCGATGGTCTTGGGCACTCCGACGACGGCGATCTTGCTGCCGCGTGCGTTGATTTCCTGATAGATGGCATGCGCGCCTTTTTGCGAACCATCACCGCCGATCACAAACAATATGTTTACTCCGAGTGCTTCGAGGCGGTTGGCCATGACTTTCACATCGCGCTTGCCGCGGGAGGTGCCGAGGATGGATCCGCCGAAGGTGGCGATGTTCATCACCTTGTCGGGCGTGAGTTCCACCGGCTTGTGGCCGAAGGCGGGATCGAGTCCCTCGAAGCCGTATTGGATGCCGAGGATCTGCCTCACGCCATAGGCATAATAGGCCTGCATGACGATCGAGCGGATGACGTCGTTGATCCCCGGGCAGAGGCCGCCGCAGGTGACGATGGCGATGCAGGTGGAGGGAGGATTGAAAAAAATGTCCCGTCGCGGACCGGCGAGTTCGATGGAGGGTGGATCCTCGTCGCTGCGCATGGCCTGCCGGACCGAGTCGAGGTGGTCATTGAGGAGGATGCGGTCGCCATCGGAATGCCAGCAGGCGGTCTCGGAGGCGAATGCGCCGCTGATTCCGGGCGACTCGATGTTGCGGTCGCCGAGGTTGGGGATGTTCAGGTCATTGGCCGTGACGGAATCGGGATTCATGGAATGCAGGTGTTCAGGGAATGGGGGATGGCTGCGTTGCGGCGATCCGATGCCGGATCATGCGACGGAGTTTCCCGTTCTGTGAAACAGTTATTGTGCCGATTCTGTCGATTCCTTGTCCGGCCTTCCCGCCAGCGGGATCAGGCGCTTTTCAGCCAGGCATTGGCCTCGATGAGGTGGCCGGTGGGGAAAAACTGGATGGGGAAGGGCCGCTGACCCTTGGCGGTGAAGGCGAGCGCCATGGTTTCCCACTGGGCTTCCCCGATGATGGCCATTTTGCGGATGAGCGGATCGGCCTGTTCCTTGAAGGACAGGTCGGACCAGTCACCGCTGGAAAAACCCTCGAATTGCTCGCAAATGATCAGAAGCGAGCCCCCGCCCCATTGCTGGAGGAGTTGGAGGAGTTTTTTCTGATTTTCATACAATTCGGTAGGGGCGATTTTGCCGCTGATTTCGAGAGTGATGATGCCGTCGATGGCATCGAGGAGTTGTGCGCTCATGGTGGGGTTTGGGGATGGTGGGATGGTTGTTTTTTCAGCGGTTGCCGGTTTCCTTGAGGTGGAGGTGGAGCAGGCGGCGGAGTTCGTCGAGAGTTTCCGGCAATTCACAGGCCCCGTGGGGACCGGGGACGATTTTTTCGGACTTCGCCCGTTTTTGCTTCGAACTCCAATACTCCACGACGCCGTCCGAACTCTTCGGCGTATCGCCACGACCGCGATCGCCAATGATCGAGTGGTGGGGCGCCTCGATGGGGTGGGCATCGAGCACCTTGAGGGTCGGATTTCGCGGCGAGAGCCCGCTCACGGAGTTCGGCACGCGATCCGAGCCAGTGACCAGTGACATCGACGTGCCGACGGTGCTGATCACCGAGCCGGCGAGGTCGGCGGGGAGGGAAATCAGGCGCATGCCCAGCTCGCCGATGCTGCTGATGGCCATTTCGCTGCCACGGTGGGGGGTGCAAATGAAGATGACGCGGTCGATTTTCGGGTTGGCATCAAACACCACGGCGCGGTGCACCAGGCTGCCTTTTTTGACGCGGCTGAAAAACTGCGACGCCTTGTCCTCGCCGATCGCATTCCACGATTCGCGGTCGAGTGAGGTGGCCTGCATGCGCGAGATGAGACCGCCCATGCTGTGGCCGACGAGCACGTAGTCCTTGGCCTTGGGATAGAGCTGATGCACCTTCGCCAACTCCTCACGGAACCGCAGGGCGGAATAAGCGGGCGGGTTGCCGGTGGGGTAGGCGAACACCCAGCACTGGTAACGGCGGCGGAGCTCGGGATCGGTTTCCAATTCGTTGATCACATTCCGCCACATCCGCGGAGTGGAAATCAGGCCATGCACAAAGATGAGTGGAATGCGGTCCGGGTCGTAGGGCTGAAGCATATAGAGCCCGGTGGTTTTCATGTATTGGCTCACACGGATGGCCCCCATGAGGCCCTCCCAGGTCTCGGACTTCTGCGGATAGTAGGCAAGGGGTGCGGAATAATCCGCCGCCACCTTGGATTCCACGCCATCGACGCGGGCCTTGGTTTTTTCCGTGGGATCGACGAGCGTGAGCGTCACATCCTGGCCTTTGAAATCCAGCACGGCCGTCACCGGAGCGGTGATGCCCACCATGGGGGAAAATGGCTCAAGCGGCGATTTTTTCCGGATGCCCACCAAGGCCCCGCCGACTCCTTGTTCGAAATTCTTGCGCTTGATGGACTTCTGCTTCACCTCGCTGGCGGGCTTGAAGGCGGTGAAAAACGCCGGGTCCCAAATCCCATCCGCCGCTTTGGCATAACGGAGCCGGTAGGTGGCATCGCCGGTCCGCAAGGTCAGCGGCCGATTCCACAATCCGCCTTGGTTCGTCTCCCGCAGCAGTGTCGTGAGGTCTGCGGCGGCCTGGTTGTAAACGCGGCGGTCCGCATCGCTGGATGCGAGATGGCCGGGTGCCCCTGCCGCCTCCTGCGCTGCCTTGAGATAAAGCGCCGCGCGTTCCTCGGAGGAGAATCCCGGCTTGGAAGCATCCTTGAGAATCTTCGCCGCGGGCTTCGGATGAGGCGCATCCGTGGAAGAACTGGGGCTCACGCAGCCGGACGCCAGCAGCACGGTGCAGAGTGGAACCAGCGAGGGGTGGAATTTCATTTGCGGTATGTTAGAACTTGTATTCGAACCCGATGATGGGTCCGGAAGCGGTGACGTCATAGGTGAAGCCACCGTCGGTGTAATCGGTGCCGATGCTGCGGTAACCCAGCAGCAGCGAGCCATTTTCGGAAATCCGATAGCCAAAGCCCGCCATCGCCTGCCAGGTGATGTCCGATGACACTCCGAAGCCGCCGATGTCGCCCACCGCGCGGAAGAAAAACTGGTCGGTCATTTCCCATTGGAAACGTGCTCCCACGATGGGATCCGCCCAGGAATCATCCCACGAACGGTTCAGCCGCGGGCGCGGCGAGTTGATTTCCACATCGATGGAATTGATCCGCGTGCCGGCGTAAACCGCGAATTTCACCGGATCGCAATCGATGAGGGAATAACTCGCGATGAAATTGGCAAGGAGTTGTTCCTGGGTGAGTTCGAATGGCACACGACCGGCGAACAACGTGGAATCCACGCTGAGTTCCGCATACACCACGTCCGCCATGAATCCCCACTTGCCGTGGCGGGCCTCGAAGGCGCCCATCACGGAGATATCGAGATTTTCAATGATATCATCAAATCCGATATCCACCGGGATCGACAAGCGGCGGATGCCGATATCGCCATCCAGCGACTGGGCCCAACCATAGAGATTCGCCTTGAAGGCCCACTGGCTCTCCTCGGCAGAGGCTGAAGCGACCGGGTCGAGGGTGGGCGAAGTGGTGCCCGCCATGGCGGACAGGGGGGCGAGAACGGCGAGAATGGTGGCTGGGGTTTTCATGGTGACGGCGGATTTGATAGAGGGAATCCGGCTGATGGGAAACAGGAAAATTCAACCCAAGCCACCACGGCGATCAAGCTAGGGAGCAACGATGCCCAAAACAGATGAAATGAACCGCAGATGGACAGGATTGACTCAGATTTTTGGGGATTCAGGACATTCCTGCCTGTATATTCTTAAGGCTTCGATTTTCGCACTCATTGATCTGCGTGAATCCAGTCCATCTGCGGTTGAAAAATCCCTAGCTTGATCACCCTGCCCCTGCCACCACGCCAAATCCCAGGTTTGGCGAATCCTTTGGGAAGGCCGGTGATCCGGCACCCGCCTCAACTCCGATCCTTGCCATGGTTCCGGAAAATGCTAAACCGGTGACGCCTTGAAAGGCCCACCCTGGGATGCGTCGGGCGTTCGAACCTCAATCCAGCAAATCAGAACCATGTTCTCCCGGGTGCTTACCCATTCCCTCCATGTCAGCCTCTCGATTCCGCACTATGCGGACGAACTCTACGAACTGACGGATCGCAATCGCCAATTCCTTCGGCGCTGGCTTCCTTGGCTGGACGGGGTGCAGTCGGCGGAGGATACGCGGCGCTTTCTCGCGCTTCAGGTCCAGAGATTCGCGCGTGGCGAGAGTCTTCATGTGACGATTTTTTCGCAGGGCTCCATCGCCGGTGTTGCGGCGTTCAATTCGATTGATCGGACCAATGGCATCGGATCGATTGGCTACTGGCTTGGCGAAGAGTTCAATGGCAAGGGGATCATGACCTCAGTGGTTCGGGATTTGGTGGAACTCGGTCGAACTTACTACTCACTGCAGAAGGTGGAAATCCGCTGTGCCACCGGCAACCTCCGGAGCAGGGCCATTCCGGAGCGGCTTGGTTTCAGGCACGAAGGCACGCTTCGCCGCGCGGAAAGAGTTTACGAGCAATGGTTTGATCATGAGGTTTATGCGCTTTTGATTGATCCGCTTGTGGGAGGGCAAGGTGATCAAGCCAATGAATTTTAACCGCTGATGGACGCGGATTTACGCAGATGAAGATGGAGATAATGAAACCAATTGGAGAGTAGATGACATCGATCGTGTTCCTAAATTTTAAAAACGCAGCCAAACCAGTTCCTATCTTCCGGATCTGCGTCAATCTGAGTTCATCTGCGGTTCATTTCCGCTATTCCGGGCTTTGGGATCTTGCGGGGTATTTGGTGAAGAAGGGGAATCGATAGATGAACTGAACGAATCCATGTGCAAAATCCTGACATTCCTTTTCCTTGCGATGACCTGTGCGTTGCAGGCCGCGCCGAAGCAGGTGCGGGTATTCATCGCGTTGTGTGACAATAAAACCCAAGGCATTGTGCCGGTCGGCGCGAAGATCGGGAACGGCGATGATCCGGACTCGAATCTTTACTGGGGATGCTCGGATGGTTTCGGAGCGTTTTTCCGCCAGAGCAAGAAGTGGAAGCTGGCGAAGTTGGAGAAAGATGTGTCCCACGCGATTCTCAGGCGTATGACATTGGATCATGTGGAAGGAGGAATCCATTTGATAGCGGAGGCCTATCGGGGATCGGAGATGAAACAGTGTTTGAAGGATTTTGAAGCTGCGGCGGCTTCGAACGAATTCGATCTGGTCGTTTACATCGGGCACAACGCCTTGATGGATTTCTCCGATCTCCAAGCGCCCCGCAAGGTGGAGGGTAATGACACGGAAGTGATGGTGCTTTGCTGCATGAGCGAGGCCTATTTCGGGAAGCGCCTGCGTGACTTGGGATGCAAACCACTTCTGATGACGCGGCAACTGATGTATCCTGGGTCTTTCCTGTTGCATGCCGGGTTGGAGAAATGGAAATCGGGTGGCAAGCAGGTGGAGATCCGCTCTGCGGCGGCTGAGGCCTATGCGAAGAATCAGAAGATTTCTGTCCGTGCAGCGACGGGGGTGTTTGCTGCGCTTGATGAGGGGGTGGCGGATAAGAAATGAGTTTACGAGGGATCGCCGCCTGTGGAGGGAGGTGGGGAGGATGAAGCGAAGGTGAGGCCGCGCCGAGCTGGGGCTCAGCGCTCCCGGGGTGGCTGTTCCTTTGTTCTTGGCAGGTGGGCTGGGCTGGCTTGAATGGTGAGGCACTCATGTACCCACCCCTTGAACACTGGATTTGGCTGATCCCGGCATTTTTGATCGGGGCCTGTATTGGGTCCTTTCTGAACGTCGTCATTTACCGTGTGCCCTTGGGCATGTCGGTAAACGAACCGAAGCGTTCATTCTGCCCGAAGTGCCGGAAGAACATTCCGATGTGGCTCAATTTTCCCTTGGTGAGCTGGCTGTGGCTGCGGGGGAAATGCGCGGAATGCTCGGCACCGATTGCGTTCCGCTACTTCGGGGTGGAGCTTCTAACAGCCATCTTGTTTGTGGCGACGTGGATGTTTTTTCCGCCGCAGGTGGTGATTTTCCTGTGGGTGCTGATGGCCTTGCTGGTGTCGATCACCTTCATTGATGCCGAGCACCTGATCATCCCCGACAACATGACCTGGGCGGGTTCGGTCATCGGGCTTGGAGCTTGTGCCGTGTGGCCGACGCTGCCGGTGATGGCCGGGGCGGGCGGGGACTGGCTGGATGGCATCAGGCACGGCACGATCGGATGGGCGATCGGATTCTTCGGGCTGTGGATGGTGGTGGAACTCGGGAAAATGGCCTTCGGCAAAAAGGCGATGAAGTTCGAGAAAGCGGTGGACTGGCACATCAAGGAGCCGGTGGGGGATGAGGATCCGATGTGTTTCGTGATCGATGGCGAGGAGATCGCATGGGCTGGTGGAAACCGGCGACATTCTCGTCGATGGCGAGTCGATCGGTGGCGGGAAACTGGTGATCCGCGAACTGGAAGTGGATTTTCCGGATGGCAGCACGCGCCATCTGGCAAAAATGAAGTCCTTGGCCGGGACGTCGACTTCGGTGGTGATCCCGCGGGAGGCGATGGGCATGGGGGATGTGCATCTGTTAGGGATGATCGGTGCGTTTTTCGGCTGGGCCGGCGTGTTTTTCTCGCTGTTTGCGGCGTCGGTGTTTGCGATTTTTGCGGCCATCATCGGCCGGATTGGCTTTGGCAAGCAATTGCCCTTCGGCCCCTTTCTGGCGATGGGATGCCTTGCGTGGGCCTTCGGCGGATGGCGCTTTTGGGCCTGGTATGTGGATTTCCTCGGGCCGGTGTTTGCTCCCTGATTCGCGTGAGGTGGATATTCCGGCTTGGATAATCCGGGTTCAGATGCATTCTCCCGGCGATGTCTGGTGAGCAATTCGGGTGGAAGGATTCCAAGGGAATCGCGAGGGCGATTCTGCGGGACCGCATCTCCCGGCGCCGGCTGATAGCGAGGCTGCTGCTCATCGCCCTGCTCATGATGGGTGCCGGGCTGTGGTTGTTGGAGGACATCCTATCGACCAACGCGTGGTGGTTTCTCATCTGGTGGGGTGCCTGTGCGGTCACCACGCTGCTGGTGATGATGTTCGCGCTGTATGATGGATTGGCGGTGATGCGTGAGGAACGGGAAAAACACCGCTGAATGTCGGCAACGGGCGATGGTTTAAAGAAATCACCCCAAAGCCCCAGATTGCATGGTGGCGCTTGCGGACCCCGGGTGGCGTGATGTTATAGTCACCTTCGCAAGAGCCCGCTTTGAACCCATGACTGAAAAACCCCGCCTCTCGTTCTGGCAGATATGGAACATGTCCTTCGGCTTTCTCGGCATCCAGTTCGGCTGGGGCCTTCAGATGGCGAACATGTCATCGATCTATTCGTTTCTTGGTGCGAAGGAGGATGAGCTTTCCCTGCTGTGGATCGCCGCGCCGCTCACGGGACTGATCATTCAGCCGATTGTCGGTTATCTGAGTGACCGCACCTGGACCGGGCTGGGGCGCCGTCGGCCTTATTTCCTGATTGGGGCCATCCTCGCTTCGATCGCCCTTGTTGCCATGCCGCATTCGTCCGCTTTGTGGATGGCGGTGGGCTTGTTGTGGGTGCTGGATGCGTCGATCAATATCACCATGGAACCATTCCGCGCCTTTGTGGCGGACAAGCTGCCCGAGTCCCAGCGGCCCACCGGGTTTTCCGTCCAGAGTCTGTTCATCGGTTTGGGCGCGGTGATCGCCTCGGCGATGCCATGGATGCTGACGAATTGGTTCGGCGTCGCGGCTGGAGCGGCGGATGGCGGGAAAATTCCGACTGCGGTGGTGATTTCATTTCATGCCGGAGCGGTGGCCCTGTTCGTGGCGGTGCTCTATACCATTCTAACAACTCCTGAATATCCGCCGGAGGATATGGAGGAGTTCCGGGCGATGAAGCAGCGCTCGAAAGGGCTCGGCGGCTTCCTTACTGAGTTGGTCCATGGCTTGGTCGGGATGCCCAAAACCATGCGCCAACTCGCCGTCGTGCAGTTCTTCACCTGGATCGCCCTCTTCTGCATGTGGATCTACTGGACTCCGGCCACCGCGCGCCAGGTGTTTGGTGGAAATCCGTCGGATGAAGCAGCGTGGAGCAAGGTGATCGAAACCGCCGGGGCATGGACGGGGATTTGTTTCGCGACCTATAATCTCGTTTGTTTCTTCTTCTCCTTCATTCTGCTGGGCATCTCGCGCACGATCTCGGCGAAGACGATTCACATCGTTTGTCTGGTCATTGGCGCGCTGGGCCTGGTGTCGGTGCGCTTTGTCACGGATCAGCAAATGTTGCTTGTTTCCATGGTGGCGGTCGGCATCGCCTGGGCCTCGATCCTGTCGATGCCTTATGCGATGTTGTCCTCGGTGATTCCGGGATCGAAGATGGGCTTTTACATGGGCGTGTTCAATTTCTTCATCGTCATTCCCCAGGTGCTGGTGGCCCTGGCGATGGGACCGATCATCGGCAGCCTTTTCGGTGGGGATTCGATGATGGCGATCGTTTGTGGCGGCATCTGCATGTTGATCGCCGCAGTGGCAACGCTGTTTGTGGAATACCAAGGCGGCAAGGCAATCATTCCAACCGGTGGAGGGCATTGATGACTGCGCGAATCCTCTCAATCATGACTTGGCAAGTCCTGCTCTCCGGTGTTTTGATCCTTGCGATGAGTGCAAGCGCCCGTGCCGATGACACCGTTCGTCCGGTGATCTATCAATTGATGGTCCGCACCTTTGGCAACACCCACGAGACCCGTAAAAACAACTGAACCCTCGAGGAGAAAGGTTGTGGAAAATTCGCTCACATCACCCCCACCGCGCTCGAATCGATCAAAGGGATGGGTTTCACCCACATCTGGCTCACCGGTATTCTGGAGCAAGCAAGCGGAACTTCCTATGAAGGGCGGCCTGCGGATGATCCGGACATTCTCAAGGGCATCGCGGGGAGTCCTTATGCGATCAAGGACTACTTCGACGTTTGTCCCGACTATGCGATGAATCCCCACCAGCGTCTGGACGAGTTCAAGGCCTTGCTGGGCCGCTGCCGGGCGCAGGGACTGAAGGTCATCATCGACTTCGTGCCGAACCATGTGGCGCGCTCGTATTCCTCC
>JALOTR010000110.1 GCA_025457805.1 Akkermansiaceae bacterium
GGCCGCGACGATGCCGCGCGTGAAGGTTTTCGAAAGCGGGTTGATGCGCGAGATGGGATCGAAGAGAAACCCCCACGCCACGAGGAACGAGATCACGGTGCCCGGTGAGATTTTCCCGTTGAGCGCCCAGTAGGCGCCGCAGGCCACCATCAGGATGATGCCGGATTCCGCGATGAAGGAAACCGCCGGCCACACCACCGACTGGCCGCGCATCACGGAGCGATGTTTTTCACCCACCTTGCGCGAGGCCTTGTCGAAGGTGGCGAGCGCTTCGGGTTCCACGGTGTAGGCCTTGATCTGTCGGATTCCCGCCAGTTGGTCATGCAGCACGGCATTGAGGGCGGACGAGGCCTCGGAGGAGGCGCGCCACAGCGGTTCCGAGCGCCGCGACCACCAGGCGGTGAGCAGACCGATGAACGGCAGCGGCGCCAGCGTCACGAGTGTCAGTTGCCACGAGTGCCAGCACATGAAGCCGGCGATGATGAGGAACTGGAGCAAAGCCGCCAGAGCCTGGTCCACGCCCTCGATCATCACGCGGTCCATCGTCGGCACGTCGTCCGCCACCCGCGACATGATCTCGCCCGACGAGTTGGAATCGAACCACTTCACCGGCAGGCGCTGGAGTTTGTCGTAAAGTTCCACCCGGACGAGGTGGGTGAGTTTGAGTTCGAGCGAATTGTTCACATAGGTGCGCAGCGTGAACAGAAGCTGCCTTGCAAGGATGGCGGCGATGCCGGTGGCTGCGGTGGAAAGAATGAGGTCCGGGCGGTTTTTTCCGATGATCACATCGATGAAGCGCATGGTCACACCCGGCAGCACCAGCACGAGGGCCGTGCAAAGCACCGCCATGACGAGCGAAAGGATGCTTTGCAGCGGGAAACGGAGGGTGTGGCGGATGATCCTCGCGAGCACGGACATGCAACAGCATGATCATGCGGATGGGGATTTGAAAAGGCCGGGAATCCGACACCCGCCGGGATTGTTCTTGAAGCCTCCCTTGAATCGCGGAGGGTCGTCGCGGATGACGACCTTTCATCTCATCGCGCTGTTGGCGGCGTTTTGCATCGGGCTCTCGAAGGCGGGCTTCAGCGGGATCTCGATGGTATCGGTGTTTCTGCTGGCGGACCTGTATGGAGCGAAGGCCTCGGTGGGTCTGGCGCTGCCCTTGCTGATCGCGGCGGACCTGATGGCCTATCCGGCCTTCATCAAGCATGGCTCGTGGAAACCGGTGTGGCGTCTGTTAGGCCCTGCACTGGTAGGGCTGGGCATCGGCTGGTGGATGCTGGGTTGGATCGATGACGGTGCGGCGCGGCGCGTGATCGGTGCCTGCGTGCTCCTGATGGCGGGGCTACAAATGTCCCGCCGCTGGGTGCCGGAGTGGTTTGATCGCTGCGTGGAATCGAAGGGCTTCGGCCTCGGGGCGGGTGTGCTCGGTGGATTCGCGACGATGCTCGCGAATGCGGCGGGCCCGGTGATCCAACTTTACCTGATGGCGCGCAAGGTGCCGAAGATGGAACTCATTGGCATCGGCGCGCGGTTTTTCCTGCTCATCAATTTGCTCAAGGTGCCGCTCAATGCCCGCCTCGCGCTCATCACTCCGGACAGTTTGATAGAAAACGCAAAACTGCTACCGGCGGTTGTGCTGGGGATTTTCGGAGGGAAATGGTTGATCCGCCACGTTCCCCAAGCGGCCTTCGAGGGGATGATTCTGGTTTTCTCGGTGATCGCCGGGTTGCGATTGTTGTTTTGGTAAATGTCTTGAAAACGGGATTCAACGCCACTGGTTTTCCTTGAGCGCTTGGAAGGACTGCCAGGCGAACATGCCCATGAATAAGAGGAAAAGGATGTCTTCGTTTTTGCGATACATCCAGACGCCAGCCCCGATCGCAGTGATGATCGAAACCCACAGCGTGATCTTGATGTTTTTGGGGCCAAGGAGGGTTTCCAAAAGTCGCCCGCCATCAAGGGGAAGCACGGGCAGGAGGTTCAGCAATGCCCAGACGACGCTGATCCAGACGAGGTCCGCGAGGAATTCTTTCCCAGGCTCATTGAGAGGGGGAAGGTAAGGCATGGCAAAGAAAATCAGGCCTCCCAGAAGAATCTGCACCAGCGGGCCGGCCGCCGTGACGGCGAGGGACTGTGGGAGGGTGAGATGCACGCCGGAGTAAGTGGCATATCCGCCGAAGGCTTGCAGGGTGATCTCGGAGTAAGCACCGAATTTCCGCGCCGTCATCGCATGTCCCAATTCGTGAACGAGGATGGAAATAAAGCCCGCCACCATGAAGAGCGCGATCTTCAGAATGCCGTCCGGCGAATCGGCGAAGTCCGCCCTGCCGACGATCAGGAGGGTGATCCAGAAGAAGGGTTCGACCCGGACCGGGATGGCGAAGATGGAGAAACGAATCATGCAGCCCCTCTGGTAGGCGAGGACCTTGCAGGGCGCAAGGCCTGTGAAAACATCCCGGATTCACGCAATGACGGGGCTAACAGGGCCTTGACCCTTTTCAATCTCCCGCCTATAGACTCGGTGCCCCGCCGGGGTGGCCTTCAGGTCCTCCTCTCTCACTTGATCGACCCGAATAATCATGTCTCCTCCTATTTTCCGCCTCGCCGGACTCGCCGGTTTCGCCCTTGCCATGGTCTCCGTATCCTGCGGACCCATCAGCACCCCCGTGGTGCAACGCAAGCCGCAGCGCGTGCTCCATCAGTGGTTCGACGACGGTGGGCCGGGCAAGGTGACCATCCGCATCAGCCTGCCGGATCAGATCGCCGAGTTCCAGCGCGGCGGCCGCGATATTGGCTGGTCCTACGTGGCGACGGGCAAGGAAGGCCATGGAACCTCCGCCGGGAGCTACAAGATCACGGAAAAAATCGTGGACAAGCATTCCAACCGCTACGGCTGGATCGAGGATGAATTCGGCAACGTGGTGGATGGCGATGCCAAATACACCGACAAGGTTCCGGAAGGCATGATCTATGTGCCCGCTCCCATGCCTTACTGGATGCGGCTCACTTCCTATGGCATTGGCATGCACGGCGGCTTGATTCCGGAACCCGGCAAACCCGCCTCGCACGGCTGCATCCGCCTGCCCAAGGAATTTGTCGCCACACTTTTCGACGCGGTGGAGGTCGGCACTCCGGTCACCATCACCCATGCCAAGAGCAAACATGGCTCCATGCAGGACAATCACATGTCACTTCCTCCAGCCGGCCCCGTGGCAGGCATCCCCGGCGTGGGCTCGGGAATTCGCGATGGCCGCGTGATCGCCACCCGTCCGCTGATGCCGGGCGAAACGCCGCCTCAGCCCAGCCTCCCGCCGCGCCGGATCACGGAGCCTTTCTCAGCCTATTGATTCTGCCGGGATCCATCAGAGATCCGTTAGATCGATTTTTCCCGCACCTTCTATCAGTCCGCCGGGACGTGGGGCTCGAAGGTCATGGCGCGTTCATGTTCGCGGGCCTTGGCGGCTTTGCGGGCCTGTTGGAAGAAATACTCTTGGGCGCGGAATGCTTTTTGGCCTTTGGTCCGCACGATGCGCTGCGAAGTGCCATCCGGAAGAATCCGCGAGGCCTGGGTGTTGTCCTGGAAGTAGGTTTCCAACATGCGGATGAGCCTTCTTTTCAAAGGCGGTTCTTCGATGGGAATCATCAACTCCACCCGCTTTTCCAGATTGCGCGTCATCCAGTCCGCCGAGGCGATGTAAACTTCCGAGTCGCCACCGCGGAGGAAGAGAAACACGCGGGCGTGTTCGAGATAGCGGTCGATCACCGAGATGACCTCGATGTTTTTCGAGTGCTTGGCATCGCCGGGCTTGAGGCAGCAGATGCCACGGACGTTGAGTTTGATTTCCACCCCGGCGCGTGAGGCTTTGTATAGCTCCTGGATGATGTCCGGGTCTTGCAGGGAATTCACCTTGGCGACGATGCGCGCGGGCAATCCTTGTTTGGCGCGTTCCGCCTCGCCCATGATGAGATCGAGCAGCTTCGGCTTCATCGCCGTGGGGGCGGGGATGAGGCGTTGGAATCTCAGTAGCTTGGAACGTCCGGAAACAGCATTGAAGAAAAGCGATGAATCATTGCCATACTCCGGCTTGCAGGTGAGATAGGAAACATCGGTGTAAAGCCGCGAGGTGGTTTCATTATAATTTCCCGTTCCCAAATGCACATAACGCCGCAGATGCCCTGATTCTCGGCGGACGATCATGCAGATCTTGGCGTGGGTCTTGAGGCCCTTGACTCCATAAACAATCTGCACGCCGGCGCGCTGGAGTTCATCCGCGCGATCCAGATTGCGGGCTTCATCGAAGCGGGCCTTGAGTTCGACGAGGGCGGTGACGTGTTTGCCGTTTTCCGCTGCCTTGATCAGGGCATCGATGATGCGCGATTTGCGGGCGGTGCGGTAGAGGACTTGTTTGATGGCGATGACATCCGGATCGATGGCAGCTTCCTCGATGAGACGGAGCACGGGCTCGAAGGATTCGTAGGGATGAAACAACAGCAAGTCCGCCGAAGCGATGGTTTCAAACATCGAGGCACCGGGAGCGATGGACGGAGAGTTCTGCCCGGGCCAGGCCACATCGCGCAGGTGATCATAATCCGGCAGGAAGGCCAACTCCATGAAGGCGGCGAGGCCGGGCGGGCCATCGACCCGTTGGATTTCCTGTGGCCCGGCGCTCGTCACATCCTGGACCATGCGGGCAAGATCGCGCGGTGCATCCGAGCGGATTTCCAATCGCACGGTATCGGCAAATCGGCGGGCGGTGAGCACGTCCTCCATTTCGCCTGCGAGGTCGATGGCATCCTCTTCCTGCACGGCGATGTCGCCATTCCGGGTGACGCGGAACGAGGTGGTGGCGGTCACGTTTTCACCAGGGAAAAACCGGCCAGCGTGCGCGGCGACGAGGTCCTCGATGAGCATGAACGAGTGGCCCTGGCCCTCAAACGCGATGGAAACCCGGCGGCTGATGGTTTCCGGAACGGGAATGAGCGCATGGCGGATCTGCTGCGTTTCGGGATCCACAAGGCGGCAGGCCACGATGATCTGAAGTCCCGGAACCAGCGGCGGCGAGTCGGTGGGGTCGACGGCGAGCGGCGTGAGCAGAGGATAAATCAGATCCTCGAAAGTCGCCGAGGCCTGGGCGGTCTGCTCGACATCGAGGTCCTGCGGCTTGAGCGCATGGATGCCGGCTTTTTCCAAGGCGGGAAGCAGGATCTCATTCAACAAGGCATATTGATCCGCCGTCATCCGCTGGATGCGCTGGCGAAGCGCCGCCAAGGTGCGGGTGGGGGTGAGACCTGAAGGATCGGTGGTTTTCACCCCGCCCCGCCGCATCGCCATGAGGCCGCCCACGCGCACTTGGAAGAACTCGTCCAGATTGGAGGCGGTGATGGCCAGGGACTTCACACGCTCCAGCAAGGGCAGGTCTTCACGCAGCGCTTCGTTGAGCACCCGTTGGTTGAACTCGACCCAGGATAACTCGCGGTTGATGAATGGGGTGGGGGTGGACATGCGGATGGGTTGAAAGGGCGGAATCTGTTAGGTGGAAAATGATATCAGTTGTCTTCTTCGATGATCACACTGAGGCCGAAGACCTGCTCGAAAAGATCCGCCTTGGAAGCCATGGCAAGGCGCTCGACGGCGGCATCGGCCAGACCGGGCAGGCGCAGGCGGAGTTTGCCGGACTCCCGGCGGATTTCGAGCTGCGACACGCGCTGGGCATGGGTGCGTTCGAGTGCATCCGCGACTCTGAGCAATGCGGCGAGTTTTGAAACGCGGATGCGGTCGTCAGTCGGCAAAGCGGCATAACTCGGGTGATCGAGCACCGGCCCGGAGTGGCGGTGATAACGCGCCACCAGCGCCACGATGGTGACGTCCATGCGGTCCAGCCCGAAGACTTCCGAGTTGAGAATGAGATATTCCGAATGTTTGTGGTGCGCCCGCGGGCTGACATAAGTGCCGACCTCATGCAAGATGGCCGCCACTTGGAGCAACAAGGCATCGTGAAGAGTGAGTTGATGCAGATCGGCAAGTTCCTCGAAGAATCTCTTGCACAAATTTCCCACATGTTCGCCGTGGCCTGGATCCGATTGATATCGCTCGGCAAGGATTCTGGCAGATCGCAGCACCTCCTCGGCAAAGGCACCCGTTAATTCGCGGGAGACGAGCAGATCATGAAGAAGGCCTTGTTCGTATTCGCTGGCGGGAAGTTGGATGGCATCCAGTTTGAAAGTTTCCGCAATCGCGAGATTGATCTCCAGCGCGGGAAGCAAGGCCTCTGCCGTCTGATAGTCCAAACGGAATCGTTTCACCAATTCCACATCGCTCAAACGCGCCGCGTCCGCAGTGAACTGGCGGAAATTTTTCAACGAACAGAGATCGCCGGTCTTGGCGAGGAAACCTGCCACGGATTGCACTTCATATCCAATGACCACCAGGCCCTCGATCGCCACATCGGAATAATCAAAACGGATCTGCGCCAGGTTGCCGAAGGCATGTTCGCGGATCACCCGCAGCAGGGTGGGGCCTTCCGCGTGGGATCCATCCACCGCCTCGCGGGTTCGGTGGGTGCCCATGCGATAGCTGGTGTAGCGGGTGATGCGGCCTTTTTGAAACAGCAGCGCCCGCGTATTTCCCGGTCCCACGTGGACGACGAGAGTGTTGTCACTCCGCATGGCCGGCAGGTGCTGGAGCCGACGCCGCGTTTTCAGATAAATCAGGCGCGTCATCTCGCCATCGTCGATGGTGCCCACCTTGAGCCCGCAGGCGATGCGGATGCGGTTCATCACCGTTTCATGATTCCGTGCCTCGCTGAGAATGTTGGTGGCGGCAGCCCGGGTGATGTTGTGGGGATCCAGACCCAGCTCGGCGAGGGATTTCTGATAACCTTTGACGATGTCCACCACGCGCTCGGTGGTGCTGAGGCTCACGGTGCCCTGGCGGAAAATGTCGCGGGCGACGGGTGCGGGTTGTTCAAGGAAATCAATGGGCGTCAGCACACCTTCCGGAGAGCGTTCCGCCACCATCATGGAAACCGAGCTGGCGCCAATGTGCAGGGCGGTGACGAGGGACTCGGCCGGCGGGCGTGCAGGTGTTTCGGATTTCCGGGCTTTCGGCATCGGGAGAGAACAGCGTGGGAACGCCGTGTTTTCAATACCGAATGTGTGACTTCGAGCCGGGATCGAGTCGGGGCTTGTCAAGCGGAGTGGAAATCCGGATAAAAACCCCCATGCCAGTCAGTGGAGCGTTGGAGCGGTATCGGGTCAAACCGGGGGCCAAGGTGGATTTGTCGAAAATCGACAGTGGCGAGAAATTCCTCTTCACCGGTGCGAACAAATCCGAGTTCGAGCCGCAGTTCAAGGAGCTCCAGGTGCAGCTCCAGCAGTTGCAGAAAATCCTCTATGCCCAAAACAAACACAAGATCCTCGTGGTCATGCAGGCGATGGACACGGGCGGCAAAGACGGCTGCATCAAGCATGTGTTTTCCCACATCGATCCCCAGGGCATCCACGTGCGCTCGTTCAAGAAGCCGAGCGAGGAAGAACTTTCCTATGATTTCCTGTGGCGCATCCACGACAAGGTGCCGCATCGCGGGCAGTTGGTGATTTTCAATCGCAGCCACTACGAGGACATCATCGCCGTG
>JALOTR010000111.1 GCA_025457805.1 Akkermansiaceae bacterium
TGCCAGAAAAACAGCAGTCCGAACAAAAACCACGCTTCCCAGCCCAGTCCGCCACCCGCGCCGACCCAGCCGATGACCGGCGGAATGGCACCCGGAATGGCCCCAACGAGCGTGTTTGCCGAGCTGACCCGCTTGAGAGGAGTGTAAACAAACACATAAATCGCGATGGTGGCGGCAGTGAGGTAGGCGGCGAGGTTTCCAACCTGCACCGCGAGGTGGATGATGCCGATCGCAGAGAGGATCCAGCCGATGCCGAAGGCGACGAGCGGGTCCATGCGACGGGAGGGCAGCGGGCGGTCCGCCGTGCGTTTCATGCGGGCATCCAGGTCCACCTCCATGAGTTGGTTGAAGGCGGCGGAGCCAAATGCCGCCGCAGCCGCACCGAGGATGGTGTGGAGCAATTTCATCCACTCCATCGAGCCGCCGCGCGAGGCGAGCAGGAACCCGAAAAACGTGGTCACCAGCACGAAGAAATTCAGCCGCACCTTCATCAGAACAGCGAGATCCTGGCGCAGTCCGGGCACGGCGAGGACCTCCGCATCCGCGGTCGGGGTGGTGGTTTGCTGGGGTTCGTCCATGCGCTGCGGCGGAATGATGCCCACGATCCGCTTTTTTCCAACACTTTCCGACCTCGACAACACAAGCGAGCGGGAGTAAGGGATGCATGCTGGCCGCCGGGCTCCCTCCAATTGTCTGGCTGCCGATCCCTTCTTGCTATCTCTCACTCCACGATGTCTTCCCCCCTGACAGGCAGGCGGCACTTTTTTGGTGCCACCTTGATTTTCATTGCGATGTGCGCCATCGGGCTCCTCGCGGCGCCCTGGGTGATTGCGCAGTCGGTGAAAATCATGCCGCTGGGTGACTCGATCACGCGGGGAAACAACGACATCAATTTCCCCAACGGCGATATTCCCGGAGGGTATCGCAAGGAGCTTGGGCAGCGCCTGAGCGATGGTGGCTTCGCCTTTGATTTTGTGGGCAGCCGGAATGACAACGCCGCAGCCGGGATGGATCCCGATCATGAAGGCGATCCGGGAGCGCGGGCGGATGAAATTCTCGCCAACTTCAGCAGTTATACCCGAGCGGCACCGGACACGGTCTTGTTGATGGCGGGCACGAACGACATTCTCCAAAACGTCCCGATCGCCACGGCGGCCAACCGCTTGGAGGATTTGATCGAGGCCATCACCCTCGGTTTCCCTGCGCGGAAACTCTACGTCGCCACCATCCCTCCCATCACCCAGGCATGGCCCGCGCAAAACCCCCAATACTCCGCGGCTTATCTCAATGCCCAGGCGGATTTATATAATACCGAAGTTCGCAATTTGGTGCAGCAACATGCCAACGAGGGACGCAATGTGACCTTGGTGGACATGAGTGCGCAGATTGTTCTCACAAATCCGGATCCAGCGGAAAATTTCTATCAGCCCGGTGATGGCGTCCATCCTGGAGCGGCGGGATACGAACAACTCGGATTGTTATGGTTCAATGCCCTCACTGCCGGGCCACCGCCGGTGGGTTTGCCCGCAGCCCCGAGCGGAGCGGCGGCGACCGTGACGTCTCCTTCACGGGTCAATCTGACATGGACGGACAATGCCAACAACGAGGCAAGTTATCAAATCCGCCGCCGGATCGGCGTGGCGGGCATTTGGGAAATCATCGCCACGGTGCCGGCGAATTCGACGAGTCATGCGATCACCGGTTTGCTCAATGGCATCCATTCCTATGGTTTCAGCGTGCGTGCCATCAATGGCTCGGGAGGTTCCGAGTGGTCGGCTCCGGCATCCACTCCAGTGCCCACGGACAAGGCGCATCTGAAAACGTCCAGTGCGACTTCCAGCTTCGGTGCGAGCTTCCTACCGCCCAAGGCCAATGACGGGCTCACCACCACACGCTGGGCATCCAATGGCGGCGGTGCACAGCATTGGACGGTGGATCTTGCATCGCAACATCACATCCAGCGGGTGAACGTAGTGACTCCGCAGGATGCGAATGCGGAGGCGCATCGCCGGAATTTCGAGATCCGTGCCTCGAATGATCCGGCATTTGCGAGTTATACCGTTCTCGGCGGGCAGGGTGCGACGGCACTCCCCCATCAGGCCACTTTCACACTCGATGTGACGAATCCAACTGCGTTCCGGCATGTGCGCGTGGCCAAGACGGATAATGCGAGTTTTGCCATTGCGCTGGTGAAGGTGCATGGCGTGGCGGCTGTGTCCGCGCCTGCCGCTCCATCGGCGCTCACGGTGGAGGCACTGGATTCCTTGAATGTGAGATTGGTGTGGGATGTGAATTCCATCAATGAATCCGGCTTCACCCTCGAACGGCAGGCCGGCGCTGGCGGGAATTATGTCCCCGTTGCGGAACTCGGCGCAGCGGTGGAGGTCTATCAGGACCGCGCCATCTCGCCCTCGACTTTTTATGCCTACCGCCTTCGCGCTTTCAATGAGGCGGGGAATTCGAGTTATAGCAATGTGGCCTCTGTGACGACCGGGTCGCAAACAGCCTATGAGATATGGGCGGCAAATTTCCCGGCCTTCGCGGCCTTGCCCGCGTCGCAGCAACTGCCGGCTGCGGATCCGAATGGCGATGGCACGAGCAACCTGCTTGCTTATGCGTTGGCGCTCGATCCCATGAAATCGGGATCGCTTCCGATGGTGGATCTATCATCAGCCCCCGTCTTCAAGTTTCGCCGCAACAAGGTGGCTCCGGATTTGAGTTATGAGGTGTTGCTGACAAGCGATCCTGGATCGGCCAACTGGGACACAATCGATCTCGGTGCGGCGACGGTAACAAACCTCGGCGGCTCACCCGCAGCGGAAATGGTGAGCGTGCCACTGCCTGCGGGACCTGGGATTTCCAAACAGTTCGTGCGGTTGAAAGTGTCCGAACTTGTCTTCGAGCAATAAGCTTCTGTTAGAGACCCCAAGCTCCCACTTCCTTTTTCTTGGCACTGCGCTCCAGGCTGCGCAGGTGTTCGCGGTGACTTGAAACGGGAGTACCGTCCGGCAGATCGGCGGGTTTGGTTTTCATGCGCACCAACCCGCGCTCTACGAGCAGTTCGTGCAGCCAGCGTGGCTTGCCCTGATCGATCACTTCCACAAAAGCGTGGTAGCGCTCATCGTTGTAAGGACTGTCCCATTCGGTATAGATGGTGAAGGGTTTGCTCTCCAACAATCCGAGGGTGAAGGCCTTGCCTTTTTTGCCGATTTCCACCGCCTGTTCCGGGGTGATGCCACCGAGTTCCGCGGCTTGTTGGCGGATGCGCTCGTGGTTGGAATCGCCACCGGCATAACGCTTGAAGGCGCTTTCCGGAGTATCGACATAATAGAGGCGGAATTCCTTTTTCCTGCCATCCGGCAGCAGGATCATGAAGCTGTCGCCATCGTTGTTGCGCGCTTCTGCGAGGCGGCAGTTCTGATAGATTTCATAGCGGCCGGCGCGGGCGGGCTTGGTAGACGGCTTGCTGGCCGGAGCGGGCGATGGTTTCTCTGCCTTTTCCGCCTTCTCGGTTTGTTTCGCGGCAGGTGGGTTCTTCTCCTTGGAATCCAGCGCGCGTTGCTGATCCAGAGCCCACAAGGCAATGGCCGCCACGATGAGCAGGACGGTGAACCACGAGGTCTTTCCTATCGGGCGGCGTGTCATGGTTCGGTCGGGTTTGATCCGCTCAGAGCCCCTTGAAGCCTGCGTAATCCTGATAGGTGCCGGTGGGCACGGCGACGGGGCGCCACTCGCGGTTGAGCTTGCGGTGTTTGTTGATGAACTGCGTGGGATCCGCCCAATTCGTGAGATCGGACGGCACGCCATTGCGGGCCATGCCGATGGTGAGGTTGTGGCGGATCTCGAAGTGGAGGTGGGCGGGATACATGCCGAAGTTGCTGCCGATGGTGCCGATTTGCTGGCCGCGTTTGATTTGCTGGCCGGTTTTCACCGTGATCTTGTCGAGGTGGCCGTTGAGCGTATCGATGTATTTCACCTGGCCGGATGAGGGATCGCGGTAGGCATGGCGGGTGAGCACGACATTTCCCCAACCGGTGCGGACATTGTAGGCGAAGGTGACGATGCCGTCGGCGATGGCGTAAACGGGATCGCCCAAGTCCGAGTCCCCGCCGCTGCGGCCATTCCAGTCCTCGCCGAAATGCTGCGGGGCGCGCAGGCGGAGGCCGCGTGCCTTGTAGTAACCATCGGCATTCGGCTTGCCGACCGGGAAATCAAAACCATCCGCCAGATTCACGCGTGCCTCCTGACTCTGCGCGGAACCTGCAGCAAGGCTCGACCAGATGAGCAGGCAAAGAGTGAATCGCTGGAGAATACGGACGCACGGATGATGGGTCATCGAGCAGAGTCCACTGCCCCTGCAAGTCTGCCGCAAGCGCAAAAACAAGCGTCAAATCCTGAACATCAGGCCCTCCAAACCATTTTTGCGGGTGATTTTTCGCGGATTTTCCCAAGGTTGCATTCTCTTCGCAGAGGCATTATGAAGGGGCGGCGTTTTTCCCGCGGGAGTAACGCGCCTCCCCATCAATGTACGAACTCATCCTCATTCTCATCCTCCTTGTCTGCAACGGCGTGTTCGCCATGACGGAGATCGCGCTGGTCTCGGCAAGAAAGGGTCGCCTCAAGCAATTGGCTGGAGAAGGCAGCGCCGGCGCGAGGCAAGCGCTCAAGTTGTTGGAAAATCCCGAGCGCTTCCTGAGTTCCGTGCAAATCGGCATCACGCTGGTGGGAGTGCTCTCCGGTGCCTTCGGTGGCGCCGCGCTTTCCGGCTATCTGGAGCCTTGGGTGGCGGGCATTCCGGCGCTCAAGCCATACGCGGATGAAATCGCGTTCGGCATTGTGGTGACAGGCATCACCTATCTCTCCCTGGTGATTGGCGAACTCGTTCCCAAGGGACTCGCATTGCGTCATCCGGAGGCGATCGCTGCCACGATGGCACCGCCGATGGCATTTCTGGCGAAAGTGGCGAGCCCGCTGGTGAAACTTTTGGAAATCAGCACGCACATCCTGATGCGCTTGTTCGGCAGCGCGGGCTATGTGCAATCCGGCCCCACCCGCGAGGAAGTGCAGGTGCTGGTGCGGGAAGGCATCATCACGGGCACTGTCGATGAGAATGAGTCCGACATGGTCGAGGGGGTCTTCGATCTGCGGATGGTGCTGGCGGAAGAAATCATGAGGCCGAAGCCCAAGGTGTTGTTTCTCCGCATGGATGAGACGCCCGCCAATTTCTGGCCACGCGTGGCGGCGAGCCGCCAAACGGTGTTTCCGGTGCATGAAGGCTCACGCGATGAAATCAGCGGCCTGGTTTCCCTGCGTGATCTGTTTGTCAATGCCGCCAGCGGAAAACAAAAGCCGCTCTCCGCACTTCTCACACCCGCGATCTTTGTTTCGGAAAATCAACCCGCACTCAGCCTCATGGAAACGCTCCGCGCCTCACCGCTCGGAGCGGCGCTGGTGGCAGATGAATTCGGAACCATCCGCGGGCTCATCACCTTGGAAGACCTTGTGGAGGAAATCGTCGGCGATCTCAGACCCGGCACGGGCGATACGGAAGCAGCGAGTTTCCGCGCCTCTGGCAAGGACGCGTGGATCATCGATGGGCTGATGGAAATCGATGACGTGATCGAGCAACTCCCCGAAATAGAAGAAGTGGTGGAACGCGAACACGAGCCATTCCAAACCCTTGCCGGATATATCGTGCATCGGCTCGACCGACTTCCAGAGGAAGGGGAAATTTTCCGCGAAGGATGCTTCGAATTCGAGGTGCTCGATATGGATCGCCAGCGGATCGACAAGGTCATGGTCCGCAAGATCGCGACTGAGGAAGAGGAAAGCGCGGCCTCGCTCGCAACCCAACCGGAGGAGTGATCAGGCGAGCGGCTTGCGGCGCTTTTTGAGAAAAAATCCCGCACCGAACAACAGCGCGGAACCCACAGCCGCCACGGCTAACAGATCCACTCCGGGCACGAAACGATCGACACTCACCGGATAGGAAATTTCCGTGATTTCATCGAGTTTCATCTCCGTCACGCTCGTCTTCGTCCAGCCCTTGTTGGAACCAGCCTGCCACCACCATGCGATGGAGCCTAACAGAATGCAGGCGGCAAGCACATGGAGGATGGCACGCATGGGCTGGGATTGTCAGGAGTTTCACTTGGTGGGAGATGCACCGGCGATGGCGAGACTTACTTCGATTTCATCGGCCACCTTGTCTTCCGGTGCCTTGGGATTGATGCCGTAGTCGCTGCGCTTGATGGTGAAGGAGGTGCGGATGACAGCAAGGTCGCCCTGCATCTTTCCACCGGTGCGGTCGCCGAGTTTGCCGGGCAGCAAGGTGACGGTGGCAGGCACGCTGATTTCCTTTTCCACACCCTTCAACTTGAAGCTGCCCACTACGGTGGCAGTGGCTTTGTTGTCCTTCATGGCGTAGTCCTTCAGGGATTTCACAGTGAAGGTGATGGCGGGATTCTTGGCGGCATCCAGCCACTCCGCGCCGAGCATGTGCTCTTTCATCATGGCATTGTCCACGTGAAGCGATGAGGTATCCACGGTGATGGTGCCAGAGGTGGCTTCGGGTTTTTCCGGATCGATGGTGAGGGTGCCGCTCACGCCGTTGGCCGAACCGCTGATGGTTTCAAGCGGCGCATCGAGAGTGAATTTCGCGTGGTTCACGCCCTTGGGATCCTTGAAATCAAAGGTCTGGGGAGCTGCGAAAACAGCGGAGGACAAGGCGATCAGGGAAGAAAAAACAATGTGTTGCATGTGAAGTGTGGAGTTGGAGTTCAAATCTGCGCTTGTGACTCATGGTGCTGGATGCACCGTATTTCAACGGATATTTTCAATGTCACTCCGGCGCATCTTCCAGAGGCAGAGAGGCGCGATTTATTCCGGGAATATCCGGCAGCGACTGTGATTCAGTCCTCCAACAGCGGCGCATGGATTTTCCGGAGCTCCGCAGCCGGGATCTTCATCACCCGCCGGTCATAGGTCATCAGGCCGTTGATTTCCTCCTCCACGTCCGTGGTTTGCGTGTAAACACCACCGGCGATGCCCTTGCGCTTGAGTTCCGTGAGGATCTTTATGGATTTCTCATATCGCTCGCGGTATTCGCCGATGCTTTGCGGCAGGCCTCCATAGCCCCAGTTGCCCTTGCTGTCGTCCCACAGGTGGCCCTTCACCGGCCAGCCGTGACCGCCGAACTCGCCGACCACCTTGATATAATCGCTGAAACGTTTATCATCTAACGGAAATGCCGGATGCGGATAACTGTGCTCATCCGCAATGTGACCGGCGGGGTGGAAATTTCCACCGCTGGCCAGATTGACGAGGCGGCTGGGATCGCGCTTCACCGTCCATTCGCCGACTTCCACACTGCGGTGCTGCCCCCACGCTTCGTTGAAGGGGGTCCATACGACAATGCTCGGGAAGTGGTCGAGAGTTGTGATCATTTGATCGAACTCGGACAGCCATTGCCGGTGATCCTCGTCGCTCCAAGTGGCATCCTTCGGATCCGGAGCCAGGCGCGTCCATGGTGGGCTCGCGCCGCCGCTCACCTGATCCTGCCAGACGAGCATGCCGATCCGGTCGCAATGATAATAATATCTCCGTGGCTCCACCTTGATGTGTTTGCGGATCATGTTG
>JALOTR010000112.1:0-2746 GCA_025457805.1 Akkermansiaceae bacterium
GAGAATGAACTCAACAAAATGCGCACGGACTCCGGAATCCTGTCTCTTGCGGATGCAACCAACGCGCTCTCCATCCAGCGTGCCAAGACTCATGAGGACTTGATGAAGGCCAAGGCCGACTATGCCGAGCAGGAGGCCAGCATTGAGGCGATGGAGCGGGAAACCGGCATGGCTGCGGAGGAGGCGGCAAAGGCAAATCCGGACGCCGTGCCTGGCATTCCCAAGGCCAAGGTTGTGCAGCCGCCGGCACAGGCGCTGCAGGAATATCGCACCGTGAGCGAGATGCTGACATTTCTTCAGAAGCGCGATTTCGAACTGCGCATCAAATTCAAGGGAGGCAACCGCCTGATCACCACCAACGAGGCACAGATGGCCAGCTACGAAGCCAAGCGTCGCGCGCTTGAGGAAAGGTATCCCAACCTTGCGGCCCAAGCCGAAGTGGCGGAAAAGGAAAATGGCAGCCCGCTGGCCAATTTGATTTCCGAAAAAGCACGCCTCTCCGCCCTTGCTGCGAAAATCCAGGTGTATGAAACCAACCTGGAGACCATCGGCGAGCAGTTCGGCGAACAATATAACATCGGTGCGCGCATTGAGGAACTTGATCGCCGCCGCCAGATGGAGGAGGAAGAATACCGCTCGCTGGAAGGAAAGCTCAAGAACGCCAAAATCGATGTGACGCTTGATCCTTCGCAGATGCCGAACATCACTGTGCTCCAGCACCCCACCGAGCCGATCAAGTCTTATGATGAGCTTACCAAAAAGATCATGCTCGGCCTTGCCGGCGGCGGGCTTGCACTGGGCTTGGGTTTGGCATTCCTCATCGAGTTGTTGTTCGACCGCAAGGTGAAGCGCCCGATGGACATCCAGACGCGGCTTCAACTCCCGCTGCTGCTATCCATTCCCTATATACGCCGCAAGGAGCGCGGTGGTTTCCTCCTTGGCCACGAGTCCGGCCAACCAAGAATCGGCATGGGCGGCGAAGACACGGGCACCACCGCACTGGCCGCGCCTGGCAAGGACATCCCGGTGCCATACGACAGCGGTTCCAAGAAAGTGGGGCACTTCATTCTGCCTTATTCGGAAACCATCCGGGACCGCATCATTTTCAACTTTGAAATCAACAACCTGACCCACAAGCCCAAGCTCGTCGCGGTGACCGGCCTGTCCGAAGGTGCGGGAGCCTCCACCGTGGCGGCCGGACTTGCCAAGTCGTTCTCGGAAATCCCCGGCATGAAGGTGCTGCTTGTGGACCTCAGCTCATTCCATCCGGAAGACAATCCGCTCTTCGGTGAAATCCCGCGCCACACGCTTAACGGTGCGCTTCACCTGGCACGCAACAATCAGTTCCGCGACAATCCGCAGGCCTTGTATTATGCCAGTGCCAATGCACGCCGCGACGACAGCGGCCTGACCACATTCTCACCGGTCCATCTCTACGAACTCATGCCACACCTGCAGGCAAGCCAGTATGATTATATCATCTTCGACATGCCGCCGGTCGATCAAACCAGCCGCACGCTCACGATGGCCGGATTGATGGACAAGGTGCTGCTCGTGCTCGATGCGGAGAACACCAGCCGCGATGGTCTCATGTGGGGCTACTCGGAACTCGTCAAGGGCCGCGCGGATGTTTCCTGCATCTTCAACAAAACCAAATCTCACGTTCCCGGCTGGCTGATCGGCGGAGAAGGATGATCGCACCCATCGGATTTCCAATCATCAAACGAATCGAAGCACAGCACTGATGCCCAAGCAGGAGATTCATCCCGGTTCGCAGGCCATGGCCGGCGGTTCACACGGGATCATGGCAAGGACCTACTTCCGGGTGAAACCCTTCATCCCGCGGAGTTTCCGCTGGGTCTTGCGCCGCATCCGCATCCCACGCATCCTCAAGCGCAGTGCGGGCGTCTGGCCCATCGATGAAACGGCTGCGGAAAAACCGCTCCACTGGAAAGGCTGGCCGGATGGAAAACAGTTTGCGCTGGTTCTCACCCACGACGTCGAGTCCCAGGGCGGCCTCGCCAATTGCCGCAACCTGGGCGAACTGGAAATGGAGTTCGGCTTCCGATCCTCCTACAATCTGATCCCGGAAGGATCCTACGAGGACCCCGTGGAACTTCGCGAATGGCTGGTCGAAAACGGCTTCGAAGTGGGCGTGCATGACCTCAACCACGACGGTCATCTTTACGAATCCCGCGAAAGCTTCGCCGAGAAGGCCAAGAGCATCAACAGTTACCTCGCCAAGTGGAATGCTGTCGGCTTCCGCTCCGGATTCATGCTTCGCCAGCTCGACTGGTTGCACGATCTGAACGTGCTCTATGATACCTCCACTTTCGATACGGATCCTTTCGAGCCCCAGCCGGAAGGCTCGCAAACGATCTTCCCGTTTCATGTGAAACCTTCAGATAATATCAAGGGGTCCGGATATATCGAGTTGTCTTATACTTTGCCACAGGACTCCACCTTGTTCCTCCTGTTGCGCGAGAAATCTCCGGATATCTGGATGCGGAAACTCGATTGGATCGCCCGCAACGGTGGCCTTGCATTGGTCAACATCCATCCTGATTACATCGATTTCCATGGTGAGGGAAATCACTCCTCCACCTATCCCTCCTCCCACGTGAAAGAGTTCCTGCAATACATCCGTTCGGAATACGACGGGGCGTATTGGAACCCGCTTGCAAGGGATCTCGCATTTTGGTATCACAATCAATCTCCCACTGACTGAAGGACATTCCTCCCCCGG
>JALOTR010000112.1:2812-10445 GCA_025457805.1 Akkermansiaceae bacterium
TCCCCCCGCCTCACAACTCCCCCCATCCCCCTGTCCCATGATCCGACTTCGACACAAGTTGCTGATCCAGATGTTCCGTCTGTTTGATCAGTTCGCCCTGGCTGCCACCGCGCTGGCCATCATTTATCTCAGACCTGAAATCGCCTTCCAAGGTGGAGACCGCAGCATGCTGTTGGAAGCCACGTTTCGGTTTGAGGATGCCGTGGGCATGCTCATTCTAGCCGTGGGCTGGATCGGGATTTTCGACTACTTTATCCGTTACAAGGCGGATCGTCTCGTCGGGCTCAACACGCAGCTTCTCAATCTGGTGAAGGCCACCTCCGTGGCGACCTTCTGGTTGATGGTTGTCTCGGCGATTTTCTCGGTGAAGAGTTTCAACATCCTCAACATCGCGATCTTCTTTGGCGCGGTGACGGTGATTGGGATTTTCAGCCGGCTTTTCCTGCGCGTCCTTCTGCTGAGTGCGCGCAAGTCCGGATACAACTACCGCTATCTGCTGGTCATCGGCGCCAATCAGCGCGCCTGTGAAGTTGCCAGCAAGATCGACAGCAAGGCGGAACTGGGATACAAAATCATCGGCTTCGTCGCGGAAACGGACGAGGCCATGGAGGAGTGGCAGCAACGCAACCGGAGCAACCGCAAGGTGCTCGGCGTGCTGTCCGATCTGCGTGAGATTCTCACCCAAGAGCGGGTGGACGAAGTGATCGTCTGCCTTCCTGTGGATGCGCGTTTCAGCGATATCACCCGCATCGTGCAACATGCGCGGGACCTCGGCATCGTGGTGCGCCTGATGCCGGATTTTGCGGATGGCACGCTGTTGAGAAATCTTCATGTCGAGGAGTTCGAGGACGAGTATGTGGTCACCCTTTTCCGCGAGCAGATGCTTATCCAACTCCTGCTCAAGCGGGTGATCGATACAGCGCTCTCGCTTGCCGTGCTCATCGTGCTGTTCCCCGTGATGGCCGTGGTCGCGCTGCTCATCAAGATCACCAGCCCCGGCCCGGTCCTGTTCGTGCAGAACCGCGTGGGCATGAACCAGCGCCAGTTCAAACTCTACAAATTCCGCTCGATGGTGGTGGATGCCGAGGAGCGCAAAAAGGAACTCGCGCACCTCAACGAGCGGGATGGTCCGGCCTTCAAGATCGAGAACGATCCGCGCATCACCCGCATCGGCCGTTTCATCCGCAAGACCAGCATCGACGAGCTGCCGCAGTTGTTCAACGTGCTGAGCGGCGAGATGAGCCTGGTGGGACCGCGCCCGCCGTTGCCGGATGAGGTGAAGAAATACGAATGGCTCTTCCGCAAGCGCCTCTCCGTCAAGCCAGGCATCACCTGCATCTGGCAGATCAGCGGGCGCAACAATGTTTCCTTTGACCGCTGGATGCAGATGGACCACGAGTATGTGGAAAACTGGTCGCTGCTTCTCGATCTGAAGATCCTTTTGAAAACCGTCCCCGCGGTGTTGTTGAGCCGCGGCGCGTCATGATCGCCTCATCCACGGCCGGTCAGCGGCCGAAGGTTCTGGCCATTGCCTCCGGCGGTGGCCATTGGGTGCAATTGCTCCGTCTGCGGCCCGCCTTCGAGGGTTGCGATGTGGTGTTTGCCACCGTCCGTGAAGGATATCGCGGCGATGTCGCGGGTTCGGAGTTCCGCCTGATCCCGGACTCGAACCGCTGGAACAAGTTCGCCTTGCTGCGGACTGCGTTTGCCGTGTTTTGTCTGATCCGCAAGGAGAAGCCGGACGTGGTGATCACAACAGGTGCCGCGCCGGGTTATTTCGGTGTGCGCATCGGCAAGTTCCTTGGCTCCCGCGTGGTGTGGGTGGACAGCGTGGCGAATGCGGAGGAGCTCTCGATGTCCGGCGAAAAGGCCGGCTCGTTTGTCGATCTTTGGCTCACCCAGTGGCCCCAACTCGCCCGTCCCGGGGGCCCGGAATATCTTGGAAACGTCTTATGATTTTCGTGACTGTAGGAACCGACCTGCCATTCGACCGGATGGTGAAGGTCATCGATGACTGGGCGCGCCGCAACAACCGGCGCGATGTGTTCGCCCAGATTGGCGAAGGAGGCTGGGAGCCGGAGTTCATCAGCTTTTCTAACTTCCTCCAACCGCCGGAGTTTGTGGAGCGTTTCAAGTCCGCCAGTGTGATCATTTCCCACGCGGGCATGGGCACGATTCTCTCCGCCCTCCACTACGGCAAGCCGATCCTGGTGATGCCGAAGAAGGCCAGCCTTGGCGAACATCGGAACGAACACCAGACCGCCACCGCCAAGCGCATGCTGGAGATGGGAAATCTCAATGTCGCGTTTGACGAGGATGAACTCCGTGAGCGGCTGGATCATCTCGATCAACTCGTGCAGCCCAAACGCATCGGCGATGCGGCGAGCGACAGTCTGGTGGCTGGACTGCGGAGTTTTATTTTCAAAGGCTGTTAGATTCATATCATCATCGTGGCAGGAAAAATGGGCAAACTCGCAGGGTTTTTGGGATCGATTCTTGATCCGAGATCCTACCTTCACGTGTTCCGCGTGATTCATTACTATGGTTACACCCATGTCCGCGAGCGGGGCAAAATCACCAAGGGTCCGGGCACGGGCATCGCGCCGAATGTTTCCTTCCGCAATGGAGCGCGCATCAAAATGGGCCGCGATTGCCACGTGGGAGAAAGATGTTATCTCTGGGCCGGTGACTCCACCGGTTGCATTGTGATGGGCGATTATGTGTCCATCGCTCCGGGAGTTTTCATTACCGCTTCCGACTATCAATTCGTGGAAGGCAAGCCCTTCCGCAGCCAACCGAAACGCGAGCGGGACGTGCGCATCGGCAACGATGTGTGGCTCGGAGCCCGCGTGGTCGTCACCGCAGGTGTCACCATCGGGGACGGCTGCATCGTCGGTGCCGGAGCCGTGGTCACCAAGGACCTCGCGCCGGGCACCATCGCCGCGGGGGTTCCCGCCAAACCGATCGGGCGCCGGGAAAGCGCCGCCAACAACAAATCATCATGAAAGCAGACGTCGCCATCGTCATCGTTTCCTATAACTCCGCCGAGTTCATTGGCGATTGCCTGGAGAGTGTGTTCGCGCAGCGCGATCATGTGAACCAGCAAGTCATCGTGGTGGACAATGCGTCCAAGGACAACACGGTGGAGTTCATTCGCGAGAATTTCCCTGAGGTCGAGTTGCTGGTTCCCGGCAAGAACCTCGGCTTCGCCAAAGGAGTCAACTACGGCGCGGCCCATGCGGATGCGGAGTTTGTGCTATTGCTCAATCCGGACACGGTGATTCTCAATCATGCGGTGGATGTGATTGTCGATTTCGCGAGAAAACATCCCGGCCATGGTTTGTATGGCGGCCGCACCCTCAAGCCGGATGGTTCGCTCGAACCTTCTTCGTGCTGGGGCGAGCCTACCTTGTGGAGCATGGCGATGTTCGGTCTGGGTCTCACGACCCTCGCACCAAAAAATCCGCTTCTGGATCCGGAATCGCTGGGCTCCTGGAAGCGCGACAGCGTGCGAGAAGTCGGTGTGATCACCGGTTGTTTCCTGCTTTCCCCGAAAACGGTTTGGGATGAGCTGGGTGGCATGGATGAGCGTTATTTCATGTATGGCGAGGATGCGGACTTTGCGATGCGTGCGCGCGCTGCGGGTTACCGGCCTCTGCTCTGCCCGGATGCGGAGTTGGTCCATGAAGTGGGTCTTTGCTCGGAAACTCCGGTTCACAAAACACTCCTGCTTTATCGCGGGAAGGCCAGCCTGGTCCGCACCCACTGGGCCGGTCCGGCGAGGTGGTTGGGATTGTTTTTCCTCGCCGCAGGCACCGGTCTCCGCGCCGCACTCTCTGGCCTGGGTGCCGGCGCCGGACGCGATGGCGGCGGTCGGTGGCAAACCCTCTGGCGGGAGCGTGGCACGTGGTTGCGCGGCTATGGCAACGAAGCGGAAAAATCCCCGGTCGCGGGCTGAGAAGGGCGTTTTCCGGATCGGATGTTTTCCATTTTCCCCAGATGATCAGTGTCGTCATTCCCAGCTATCGGCGTCGCGATGGCATGCTTGCCTTGCTCGCGGATGTTTACCGACAGGAGGGGGTGGACTTCGAAGTGATCGTGGTGGACGACCGCTCTCCGGACGACAGCGTGGAGGCGATCCGCCGGGAGTTTCCGCAGGTGAAACTCATCGTCAACGAGGTCAACTCCGGCCCATCCGTCACCCGCAACCGCGGAGTGAGGGAGGCGAAGGGCGAGATTGTTGTCGGATTCGATAGCGATGTGACCCTGCCGGATGCCAATCTGTTGGCAAAGGTGGAGGCAAGTTTCAAGGATGCCAGCGTCACGGGCGTGGCGATGCGGATTTTCAAACCGGATGGAAAATCCGAGGACGTCGGCCGCTGGTGGCATTCGCAGCCGATCGGGACGCACGCGGATCAGCGCTTCGAGACATCGTATTTCAGCGGCACAGCCTATGCCTTCCGCCGCGAGGACATGCTGGCGGCGGGATTGTTTCCGGAAATCCTCTACATGCACTATGAAGAGGTGGAACTCGCCTGGCGCATCATGGACGGTGGCGGGCGGATCATTCACGAACCGGAGCAGATCGTCATTCACCACGCCAATCCCGTCTCAAGGCGTGGCGAGGTGGAAGTGTTCCTCAAGCCCCGGAACCAGATTCTGATCGCCGCCTCCTGCCTGCCGATCCCGCAAGCGGCGGCCTACGCGTTGCCAAGAACCTCCTACCAGGCTTTCAAGGCATGCACCCACGGGCATTTCAAGGATTTCGTGAGAGCGATGATTTCGGCAATGAAACTGCTTCCGAAGCAGTGGTCTCTTCGCAAACCGCTGCGGGGAGAAACCTTGAGGCGCATCGGGGCCCTGAAGCAGGCATCTTCTTGATTGCTTCTCATTCCCCCTTGATCTTCTGGTTTTCCTGCACGTTCCTTCCTTCCCGCCCCTTGCCATCCCGGTTGTCTGTAAAAATCAGCTTGTCCAAGTTTGTTAATTATTTTAAATTTTCAACTGTAGTCCAGCATTGAGAGGGAGTCCCGTCCCTGATTTATCCCTTACTTTTTGAAAAAATGTCCCCAGCCACCAGCCAACGAGCCCGTCGAGTGCTCCAGTTTTTATTTGGTTTCACTTTCCTGCTGATGTTCGCGGGGAAGCAGTCCGCCACGGCGGCGACCTCGGTCACCAGCTACGGAATCACCTGGTTTTTTGCTGAAGATCGGCCCGTCGGCCAGTTCGCCAATGGCGATTGGTGGGTGGTGGGTCCTGTGACGATCACTGGAATCTCGCCAAATGACCCGGCGCCGACCGACAGCGTGGATATCCACGGGACCATGATCAACCCGGCGTTCAATACGAGCGGCACGGCAGGCTGGAATGCCCTTCAGGGATTCGACAGCCGGATCCGGGACAGCAGTTATCAGGCAGGTTTGAATGTCGCCAAGAGACTCCCGGCGACTGTGGCTGCGGGGTCCTCCGTCATGTCGAGCAGGAGCGTGCTGGCGGCTGTGAGTGGAGACAACTCGCAGTTGGACGAGATCGCGATCCTTACCGTGGTGGCATCCGCTCCTGCCCCGGGAACTTTCAGACCACCCTACATCGGGACACAGAAACCGCTCACCTGGAACAAGAGCCAATTGCTTTATTCCCGCCTCAAGAAGCTCGCACCGGTGGGTTCGACACCCACGTTCGCCGCGACGGAGGCCCATTTTGCCCGGCCGATGATTGCCATGGGCCCCTCATGGACAGGCCGCTACATGCATCCCGTCCAGCACGACAGCCCGAACTACGGCCGCGAGATCGCGCACAAATTGGGTGCTGGAATGCTGCTCCTCAATCTGAACTACACGGACGCGCAGAAGGAAACCTTGCTCATCCGGATGGTGCAGCGTGGAATTGATTTGTATGGCATCCTCAATTCCGGCGGTGGCTGGTGGCCGGACGGTGGCCAGAACCATGGACGCAAAGGGTTCGTCGTCCTCGCAGGTGCAATCCTCAACGACAGCCAGATCCTCGCCCGGGTCAACGGCGGTTTCCAGGAAGACGGGCAGCATTTCTACGTCAGCCAAGCGGATGTGACCCGTGCCCGTGAAGCAGGGAGAGAGCCTTACACCGCCGCGATGATCGGGATGCCTGAGTGGGGTGAAAAACATTCGATCAATGCGGCCCGCGACGGTTCCCAATGGGTGATCAATTACCGGGATATCAACGGGGTTTCCAACATGGGCGCGATCCTTGCTGCGCGAATCATGGGAATCGAGAGTCTCTGGAACCACCCCGCGACCTTTGATTATATGGATCGCTTCTATGCCATCGAAGCCGCGAACGTATCCACCTCGACCAACAGCATCCAGCCATTCGTCTCGAACATGTGGAAGGCCTATCGCGGAACAGGCTCGGGCATCACGCCTCCGCCGGTCACCACATTTGCAATCGGCGATCGCATCAGCACCATCCGCAACACCAATGTGCGGGCTACCGGAACCTTGACTGGCACGCTTTTGGGGGTGCAGCTCGCTGGCAATCTTGGAACCATCGTGGCCGGTCCGATCACTGCGGACAACATCACCTGGTGGCAGGTCAACTATGATACCGGGGCGGATGGATGGAGCGGCGCGGACAATTTCGCCAAGTCCAACATCGGTCCTCCCGCGCCCACACCACCGGCTCCACCGAGCGGCGTGATCGTCGGCGAGGATTGATCCTTCGTTCCTGTTCTGTTTCGGAATCCACTTCCAATGAAGACCACCCGGTCCTGATCCGGTCTGCTGGCGCAATTGAGCGCCGGCTTCCGCCGCTGGCATGAACATCATCGCGCTTTTATTCTTCCTCGTCGCGGCGGTGGCGTTGTGGGTGGTTCCCAGGAAATACGCGCCGGTTCCCTTGCTGGCCGGATGTTGTTATATGACTCTGGGGCAGGGCATCGACCTCGGGCCGATCTCGCTGCCAATCTTCCGCATGCTGATGGCGGTGGGCTTGTTCCGCGTGATTGCGAAAGGCGAGCGTATCGCTGGCAGCATCAACAAGATGGACAAGGTGGTCATCGCGCTGGGTGTGTGGCTTTTGTTTGCCAGCTTCTTCCACAACGGCCTCGATGGATCGGGGCCGATTTTCATTCTCGGTCTTCTCTTCAATCTCTTCCTCACCTATTTCCTGATCCGGGTGTGGACGCGCACGCCTGACGAGTTGGAGGAATTGGTCAAGATCATCGCGATCCTTCTTGTGCCGGTCGCCATTGCGATGATCCTCGAAAAGGTCACTTCGAAAAACCTCTTTTCCATCTTCGGCGGAGTTCCGGAAAACGTCCTCATTCGTGAAGGCAAACTCCGCGCCCAAGGCCCCTTCAAGCATCCCATTCTGGCCGGAACAGTCGGCGGAACCTGCATTCCCCTGTTCATCGGAATCTATCGTCAGAACAAGACCATTGCAACGATCGGCATCGTCAGCGGCCTTGCGATGGTGGTGGCGAGTGCGTCGAGCGGTCCGGTGATGAGCTTTCTGATTTCCATATTCGCGTTGATGTTATGGAAAATCAAACACCTCGTCCGCGTGATGGTGGGCGTTGGCGTGGCGGTTTACTTTCTGTTGATGGCCTTGATGGAGCGGCCGCCCTACTATCTCATTTCCAAAATCGACATCTCCG
>JALOTR010000113.1 GCA_025457805.1 Akkermansiaceae bacterium
GGTGGCGCTGCTCTCTTTTGTTTTGGGGATCTGGTTGTGGGATCATTATTTTGGCAAACCGGAGGGCTATCCGCCGGGAACGGCAGAGATTGCACTGGTAAAGATCGATCGGGACCTGCGTCTGGCGGATGCAATGAGTGCGGATCCGCCGTGGTTGAAGTGGCTGGCGGCGGTGGAGGAGCCCTTCATCGCGCGGGAAAATGCGATGGACGTGCTGAAGAATCTGGCGGTGGAAAATGCGCTGAATTTGCAGGGCTTGGAGGCCTTTGCGGTGATCAAGGCCACCCATGAAAACCTGCCGGTGCGGGAAGTGCTGGCCGAGGTGATGCAGGGCCAGGCTTTGACAGATTTCGATTACGCCTCGCAGCTTCTCAGCCAACACAACGGGACCTGGTGGCAGGCGAAAATGGTCGAGGCTTGGGAACTCAACATGCGCCCGGCGCAGCATTGGCGGCAGACCTACGGCGAGGACAGCCAGCAACTCCGGGCAAGGGCGATCACCGTGAGGGGCGCGGTCTGGTTGCTGGGAGCACTGGGTTTGATTTTCATCCCGAAAATGGTGGTGCGGCTCAGGGACGGCATGCGGAATCGGCCCAAAGGCTATGGCGCCTCGTGGGGCGTGACGCCCGGCTTGACGGTGTTCTTGGTGGCGACTTTGGCGTGGATCGGGTTTACGATGACATTGGAAATCGGCATCAGCATCCTGCCCGGCCTGCACCCGGCGGCGGGGATCCTGTTGGATTCGGCCGCGCGGATGTTGCCACCACTGATTGCCCTCGGGCTGCTGTTTCGCCGGCCATCACACGCCGTGCGGGTGATGGGGCTGGATCAGGGGGTGGCGGTGCGGACCATCCTGGGATTGTTCTCGCTGCTGATGCTGGTGGATCAATTCCTGCGGTTTTTCCTCGCGAGCGACAGCGCGAGCGATCCGGGCGGCGGGCTGAGTGCCGGGGAAGCCGGGCTGTGGGGACTGGCGTTCGCGATCGTTTCCGCCTGTCTGCTGGCACCGCTGGCGGAGGAGCTGCTTTACCGTGGAGTGCTGTTCCGGACTTTTTGGAAACGCACCGGGGTCTTGCCGGCGGCGGTGATTTCCTCTGGGGTGTTTGCGGTCCTGCACTTTTACGATGGCTACGGGCTGGCGAGCGTGGCGGTTTTTGGCTTGGCCTGCGCCATGCTCTACGCTGCCACAGGCTCGCTCACTTCGGCCATTTGCCTCCATGTTTTGTATAACTCCTCCATCAAGATTCCCGAGTGGCTGATCTATCATCGACCCTTGGGTTGACCCCGCAAGGTGTCGCACCTACCTTCCCGCCAGCGTCCCAGAAATTTTTCCGCTCCAACCCATCGGCATGACTCCACCTTCCTTCACCGCCCCGTCCCTGGAGGCCATGAACGCCCTTTTGCCGGCCTTTGATTTCAAGGCCCTGATCGCCTCCAACGAGCTGAGCGCGGTTTACATGGCAGGCCAGCGCTCGCTGGAGCGTGAGGTGGCCATCAAGATTCTCGCGCCGCACGTGAGCGAAAGTGCGGATTTCCGGAAATCCTTCGAAACCACCGCCCGCATGATGGCGCGGCTCAATCATCCGAATCTGATCGGCCTGTATGACTCCGGTCTGGTGGATGGGATGTTGTATTTCGTGATGGAATTCGTGCCCGGGAAATCGCTGGCCCGCTCCGCAAAAGGCCAACAGGTCGATGTCACCCAGGCGCTCAGCCTCATCCAAGGCATCGCCTCCGGGATCGCCCATGCCCACGACCACGGCATCTCCCATGGCGACCTGAATCCCTCCAACGTCCTCCTCAACCAGAAGGCGGAACCGAAGATCGGAAATTTCGGTTTCACCCATCCGCAGCAGACCGCGGCCGAGGGGGCGGCGTCTCCCTACACCGCGCCGGAAGCAGTCCACCAGGTGCCTACCAAGCCGGGCGATATCTTCGCGCTGGGTGCGATTTTGTATGAATTGCTCACCGGGCACCCGCACCGCACCGGGGCCGCCGCGCCGTCCACGCTTTCCAAATGCGGGGAGGCCGTCGATGCCGTTTGGCGGAAAGCGACCGACGTGGATCCAGCCAAACGATTCCCGGATGCAAAATCCCTGCTCGCGGCATTGTCCGGCGGGTCACGCGGTCCCGGCACGGCTGGCATCGGCCAAGTCGCGAAGCTCAAGCCGGCCGCTCCTCCCATTTCCGACAAACTCGCCAAAGTCCCGGCCGCTCCCGCCAAGGCGGATTCCCCCGACTCCCCCACCCCGCCGCCGCCTGCGATCAAAGTGGGCTTCAATTGGAAACTCGTCCGGAACCTCATCATCATCGGCGGGCTGCTGTATGCCATTTCCCTCGCTTGGGAAAACTACCAGCGCACCAAAGCCGGCCGCGAACGAGCCCACGCGGACGAGGTCATCAAGAGCCAGGCAGAGAAGGAAAAGAAGCGCCTCGAAGACCTCAAACGCGCGGAAGAGCGCCGGAAAAACTCCATCAGCGGCATCCCCGGAGAGACCACCAAACCCCTCACGCCCCCGCCCAGCACCGAGTCGCCCGAAGCCTCGCTCGCCCGCCTTCGCAACGACCTCTACTCCGGCGAACGCAGCGAAATGCCCCTCGGCAGCATCGCTCAGGGGGAAAACTCGTATTTCCTCGTCAAGGAACCGATGTCCTGGCCGGAAGCGTCCTGGTTTGCCGAGAAACACGGTGGTTTCATCGCCATCCCGAACGTCGCCGCCGACCTCACCTGGCTGCTGGCCAAGGCCGCGCCCGATGAGATCGGCATTTGGATCGGCGCCGCCCGCAGCAGCCGCAATGATTGGAAACTGGCCGATGGCGAGGTTTGGAAACCGAAAAAAGAACCCACCGGCATCGGCCGCTACCTCGCCCTCGACAAGAACGGCCTGCTCCGTGCGGAAGGTCTCAAGCGCAAGCTCCCCTTCGTGATCCAGTGGCGCAAGGATGGCAAAAACCCCGCGCAGCTCGAAACATTGCTCGCCCGGACCGGCGAATCACTGAAAACCAACACTGCATCATTCCCACCCGGCACCGCAGCCCTCCGCACCCGCCACTACCTCTACGTCGCCCGCCCCACCCTGTGGGGAGATGCCCTCAAGTTCGCCCAAAGCAGCGGCGGCATTCTCGCCGTTCCTTCTGACAACTACGAACTCACCGACATTTCCCAGACAGTTCTCGATGCCGAGGCCCCGGACGGCGTCTGGATCGGTGGTTTCCGCCTCTTGGGCGATTGGGAATGGATGACCGGCGAACCTTGGAAACCCGTCAAATGGGCAGGTGGAAACTCCAATGACGCCACCAAACGGCGCGTCGTTTTCCGCCCGGGTGCCGGTCTCGATCACCTCGATCCGGAGAACATGGCCTCCGGTTTCATCATCGAGTGGAGCAACGATGCCAAGGGCGGCTCCGCAGCTGGAAACCCGGAATCCAGCGATACTACAGGGACCGCCGGAATCCCCGAACTGGACACCCTCACCAAACGCGCCAAGGACCTTCTTCTCGTCGCGGATCGCAAACGCGCGGAGCAACTCGCCACCAACGCCAAGACCTTCACCTGGGACCTCGACACCTGGGTGAAAGGCCTCCCGAGGAGCGAAAATCTCACCTGGTCTCCCCATGTTTCCATGCTCAAGGCCAGCGTTTCGAAAAACCGGGTCCCCGCCGCCGTGCCCCTCTCCAGTGGCATCAAGCTCTCATCCAACATGGCAAAAATCGCTGAAAACTGCGCCGCAAAGCAAGACCGCATCGATGCCGAATTCGTGACCGAGGCTGACCGCATCCGCACGTTCTACACTGGAAAAGTCCGCGAAATGCTCGCCCAAGCCGTCCAAGGCGGCAAGGGAGCCAACGCCAAGATCCTTGGCGAAGCGCTCGATACCGCAGGCAACACCGCCGACTGGGTGCGCTCGCTGGGCCTCGAAGCCAGACCCGAAAACCCCAAGCCCGGCAGCACATCGTCGAAATCCCCATCATCCAACAATGACGAAAACGACGGCGACAGCGGCATTGGAAACACGCCCCGCCCGGGTGACTCGCTCATCGAGTAAATCGGGTAACTCGAGTAAAGCCACGCTTGGGCAGGCACAGATCAGCCATGCTGATTCCGCATGAAATCCGCCACTTGGGCGAAAAACGGATCCAGAAACTCCCTTGCTGAGGCAGGCACCTCCGTTTCCTCCATCGCGCCAGTCATCAGCTCAAGCCAGCGGTCCCGCTCCGCCACCCCGATCCGGAATGTCACATGCCGCATCCGCAAGCGGGGATGACCGCGAGTCTCGATGTATTTCTGCGAAGCCCCCAAACGGAATAGCAGGAACTCTGCGAGCCGCTCTTCCGCCCCCTCCCAATCATCATCGGGATACATCGGACCAATGATTTCATCCTCCCTCACCCTCCGATAAAAAGCAGCCACCATGCCGCGGATCCCATCCTCGCCACAGGCCGCCATTACTTCGCTTTCCGTCATGCCCCAAGGGATTCCCGTTCGTTCCAGACGGCAAGCCCGGATTTGATCCCAGCCCGCGAGCTTTCGGATATTGATATCATTGGCCTTGAAATCAACAGGGGTTCACGATATGGCTCCACGCGGGCAATCCATCGGGATCATGCCCCTTTGCCCCTGCATGAGCGATCCATCCACGCACCCCACATTCATAGCTCCGGAAGTTGCCATTCTCGCACCTCATTTTCCCGGTTATGACATCGAGACCCTGATCGCCACCGGCGGCATGGGCGCCGTCTATCGTGCGGTGCAGAAATCTCTCGATCGCAAGGTGGCCATCAAGATTCTCCCGCACGAGTTCAGCAATGATGCCGCATTCTGCGCGGGCTTCGAGGCCGAGGCCAAGGCAATGGCCCGACTCAATCATCCCAACCTCATCGGCGTTTACGATTTCGGGGAAGTCGATGGCATGCTCTTCATCATCATGGAGTATGTGCCGGGGAAGTCCCTGTTCCATTCTTCCAACGGCACAGCCATCGATCCATCCGAAGTGATCCGGCTCGTTACCGGAATCTGCCACGGCCTCGCCCATGCCCACGAAAACGGCATCCTCCACCGCGACATCAAGCCTTCCAACATCCTGCTCGACCTGAGCGCCCAACCCAAGATCGGCGATTTCGGGCTCGCCCGTCCCATCGAAACCAAGATTCAGGAAGGTGAGGAAATCTTCGGCACGCCCCATTACACCGCTCCGGAGGTCGTGAATTCACCTCACGCGGTCGATTACCGGGCAGACATCTTTTCCGTCGGAGTCCTGCTCCACGAACTCCTCACCGGCAAACTCCCCGCCGATGACCGCCGCCCGGCCTCCGCCATCAGCCACTGCGATCCCCGCTTCGACGTCATCATCCGTCGCGCCACCCACCCGCAGCCCGAGGCGCGTTACAGCAGCGCGAGTGAAATCGCCAAAGAACTGGAGATCATCGCTGCCTCCGCCGGTCCGCGGGTCCTCCGCACCGCAGCCGCCGCCGGACGAGGCAAGCCCGGGGCCGCCAAACGACTCGCCCCTGCAGGCAAGCCTCTGGTCGCCACGCCATCGTCCAATGCCCCGGTCATCATCACCCTGGTGGTGGCGGCCGTCATTGCTGTCGGCGTGCTCGCATACATGGGCAGTCAGAGTTCGGAAACATCCCCCACCTCGGGAGATTCCACTCCTCCGCCAGCCCCCACTCCGCCTCCGTCCCAAGTCGGCAAGCCACCCGCCAACCCCAAGCCGGAAACCAAGCCTTGGAGACCGGCCGATTCCGGGAACGATACCCAATCGGATAACGACGACGAGGCCTCCTCCCACAACAAGGAGCCTGACGACAACACTTCCGACTCCACAGACGACGACGAAGACAAAGACGCGATGGCCGATTCCGGAGATTCCGACAATCCCGCGCCCAAACCACCCGCAGAGGAAGAAAAAGTTTCCACCTTCGATGTCGATGGCTTCTTCGCCCGTGCCCGCGTGCTGATGAAGGACCGGGCGGCCCCGCTCATCACGGCCAATAATGAAAAACTCACCCAAAACCTCGAGGAATTCGAACGAGGAGCCAAACGTTTCGTCCGCCGGATGGACCGCGGTGACGCCCGCGATGAAGCGGAGGAAGCCCTTACCGAACTCATGGAGACCGCTGTTGAAGAACGACACCACATCCCCAAAAACCTTCCCGGAGACCTGCTCGGCGTCGATGAACTCGATGACATCCACGAAGAGTGTTTGGAAGTCCAGGATGCACTCGATCTGAGCCTGAAGACCAGTCTCAAGCCACTCGCCAGCCTCTACATCGTCGGGTTGGAAAAACAAATCGAACGCCTCGACGCGGAAATCGATGCCAAACCGATCGAACTCATCGAGGAGGAGATCGAGAAAACGAAGGACAGCGAGACTTACTTCTACAATCTCATGCTCGGCATCGAGGAGGACGCTGATGAAGAGGATGACGCCGCCCCCGCCAAAAATCCTCTTCTTGAGTAAACACTTCGCTGGCGGGGCTGAGTTTACCACCTAGAATCCCGGCGTGCCTTCCCACGCTGAAATCGCTCCCTCCATCCGCCTCCACGGCTGCCGCCAACACAACCTCCAGAACCTCGATCTGGAAATCCCGCTCGGGAAACTCACCGTCGTCACCGGTCCCTCCGGCTCCGGCAAGTCATCCCTCGCCTTCCACACCCTCTACGCGGAAGGCCAGCGCCGTTACGTGGAAACATTTTCGCCCTACGTCCGGCAGTTCTTTGACCGCATGGACAAACCGGATGTCGATTCCATCGAAGGCATCCCGCCCGCCATCGCCATCGAGCAGAAGAACCACGTCCGCACCACCCGCTCGACCGTCGGCACTCTAACGGAAATCAACGATTACCTCAAGCTCCTCTACCCCCGCCTCGCCACCGGTCACGATCCCCACACCGGCGAAATCATCCAGCCGGACTCGCCCGAATCCGCCGCCAAATGGGCCACCGAAAACCTCGCCGGCCAGCCCATCTACATCACCTTCCCCATCCCCGTCCCGCCAGACACCAAATCCGCCGACCTCTTCCCCTTCCTCAACCAGCAAGGCTACCTCCGCATCCTCCATGACGGCCAGGTCTTCAGAACCGACGAGCCCTCGTCTTCACCAATCTCAAATTTCAAATCTCAAATCTCCATTCTTCAAGACCGTCTGACTCTAACAAAACCCAACCACACCCGCCTCCTCGAAGCCCTCGAAGCCGCTTTCCACCTCGGCAAAGGCCACGCAACCATCCAAGCCGCCTCTGGCACGGTCACCCGATCCTTCTCCACCACTTGGCACAACCCCGCCACCGGCTTCACCCTCCGCGCCCCCACCCCGGCCCTCTTCTCCTTCAACTCCCCACTCGGAGCCTGCCCGAAATGCCGTGGCTTCGGCCGCATCATCGGGCTGGATCTCGAAAAAGCCGTCCCCGATCCCTCTCTCTCCATCGCCCAAGGTGCGATCAAACCCTTCCAAGGCGAACGCGGCGAGGAATGCCAGGTTGACCTAATCCGCTGCTGCAAGGAACGGGGCATTGATATCAAAACCCCCTTCGAAGATCTAACAGAAGACGAGCAGGAATGGATCTACTATGGAGACGGAGCGCTGGCTTCAGCCGGCGAGTCCCCAGACATCGAT
>JALOTR010000114.1 GCA_025457805.1 Akkermansiaceae bacterium
CCCACGCCGAGGCCGATGCCGCTGCCGGAGGGGGTGGGTCCATCGGCCGTGAGCACGTAGAAGGACCTGCTGCCGCTGGCGCAACTGGCAAGCAGGAGAAGGCCGGTGAGGAGTAAAAGGCGCTGGATCATGGGTGGGTGCAAGGAAATGGAATCAGCGTTTGTTGCGCGGAGCTTTGGGTTTGGGATTGCCAGAGGAATCGGGGCCGAAGAGGAGGGAATTCGGTTTTTCTTCGATGCTGGTGGAGAGGCTGTTGAAAGAGCGCAGGGCGGCGCGGAGTTCGTCCAGAGTGCGCAGCAGATCACCCTGCACGGCACCGTCCGGACCTACGCTGGCGACGGATTTTTCCAGCGCGGCAATCGATTTCCGGAGATCGGTGGGAAGTTCGCGAAATTGCGGGTCCTGCAAAGTCTCGCGGGCGGCGGCGGAGGTGGCCTTGATGTCGGCAAGTGTCGTCCGGGCCTCGGCGATGGTGGTCTTGGCTTCCTCGGCGGCGGCGGCGATGTCGGCCATGGTTTTCTCGATAGGCATGGCCTGGATCTTGTCGAGGATGGCGGTAACTTTCCCTTCGAGCTGGGCGAGGCCGGAGGAAACGGTGGGAATGGTGGTGAATTCGCCGGATTTTCCGAGGGATGCTGTAGCGGCCTCCGGGTAATAATCGAGGTCCACGTAGAGCGCGCCGGTGATGAAATTGCCCTTGAGTGCGGCACGGAGGCCTTTGGATACCGACTCCTTGATGAAATCAGCATCCGACGCGAGGACGATGCGGGCAGCGGCTCCCCGCATCATCGATGGGTCGATCTCGATGAGCACGGGGATGCGCGGATCGCCGATGGCCGGGACGAGATCGAAGGAAATATCCGCCACACGGCCGATCATGATGCCGCGGAACTCGACGGGCGCGCCCTTGCTGAGGCCGCGCACGGTTTGGTCGTAGAGGAGGAGAAACTTGAGGGTGGGATTGAAGGAGGATTTCCGCGCGGCGTCCTCGTTGGCGTAGAGGGTGAAATTTTTGCCATCTGGAGCGGGTTCGCCTGCGGTATCGCCCACGGTCACGCCGAAGGACACACCGCCGGAAACCATTGCTTGGAAGGAAGGCGTGCGGACTTTGAAACCATCTGCGCCGGCGCTGATATCGATGCCGCTGGTGTTCCAGAAGCGGGTATTGGTGGTGACTAGGCGGGTGTATTCGTCGCGGATGAAAGCGTTGTAAGTGACTTTGAGTCCATCCTTGTCGAGCGCGCGGCCTTCGATGCGGCCGACCTCGAATCCCCGATAATACACCGGCGCGCCGATGGTCAGTGAGCCCGCCTCATCCGCCGTGAGCACGACGCGCCGTCCGGGCACGCCGCTATTGGTGGCCGGCGGGGTTTCCCTGCCGCGGAAAAGCGTGTGGCGTTCGGAGCCGGCGGGACCGGGATCCAACTCGATGTAGGCGCCGGTGATGAGGGTTTCCGCGCCGGAGAACTCGGTGACGGACAATCGCGGCTTCACCACCCAGAAGCGGCTGCCGCGGCGGAGAAGATTTTGGGAGTCCGGGTCGAGTTCGAGATAAACGAGCACGGACTTGAGGTCTTCCGCCAATTTCACATCGCGCACCACGCCGACTTTCACCGAGCGGCAGCGGACTTCGGTTTTTCCCGCAAAAATCCCATCTGCGGTATCGAAGCGGACGCGCGCCACGGGGCCTTGCGCGGCGAAGTTCCGGTAAATCATCCAGCCGCCAAGCAGCAGCGCCACGATGGGCACCACCCAGACGACGTTCCAGCGCTTGGCGCGTCGGAGTTCGGGCGTGGCTACGGGGGGCGGGGTGGTTTCTTCGGAGTCGCTCAAGTTTCAGGTGGGGTGGTGGGGTTGGCAGGGGTGGCGGATAGATCTTCCAGCCGGTCCCAGAGCATGCGCGGCTCAAAGCTCATCGCCGCAAACATGGTAAGCATGACTACGCCCGCAAATGCAAGCGCTCCCGGGCCGGGGGTGATGCTCATGTAGTTTCCCAACTGCACGAGGGAAACCAGGATGCCGACCACAAAGATATCGACCATCGACCAGCGGCCCAGCAATTCGGTGAACCAGTAAATTTTCCCCAACATGCCGGGCGAGGGGTTCACGCGGCCGGTGGCAGCGGCGCAGAGCCAGCTCAGAGCCACGATTTTCAGCAGCGGAATCAGGATGGAAGCGGCAAAAATCACCAACGCGATCGGATAGGCGCCGGTCTTCCAGAAGCGGATCATGCCGCCGATGATGGTGTTGTGGGTCACGTCGCCCAGTTCCACGACCGTCATGATCGGCAGCACGTGCGAGGGGATGTAGAGGGCGGCGGCCGCGGTCATGAGCGCCACGGTGTTTTGAATGCTCGCCGGCTTGCGCAAATGGAGATGCGTGCCGCAGCGCGGGCATTTCTCCACCGCCACGGGCGAAACCTTGCCGCAGGTGTGACAACCAGCGAGGCCATGATCGATGGCGCGCGGATAGCGGGGCGGGTTCATGATTTCGCCACCTCCAGGCGGTCCCACAATTCTTCCCGGTCGATGCCTGCCACGGCGGCTGCCATGCAAATCATCACGCCGCCAAAGGCCCAGAAGCCGATGCCGAAGTGCACGTCCGCCACTTTGGCCAGCTTCAGCAAACTCACCAACACCCCCAACAGGAAAACCTCCACCATGTTCCAGGGCTCGCAGCGATACATCCATTTCGCCACCTGCCCTGCGCCGGGTGCGTAGCGGCCGAGCATGAGCGGCGCGCAGACATACAGCATCCCGCCTGCGAGGACGAGGGGGGTGACTACGGTGAAAAGCAGGATCGCCGATCCAAGGATGGGCGCATCTTCATGAAACAACGCGGTGGAAGCGCCCACCAAGGTCAGGTTCTTGCGCAGCGTCGCCGCGTCCATCGTCAGGAAGGGAAAAACGTGCACCAGCACCATCAGAAACAGCGCCGCCAGCGAAAATGCCGAGGCGCGCGCCAGCGAGGCGGGGCGGTTCTGATAGAGCACCGCGCCGCAGCGAACACAGTTGGCCGCCGTGCCTTCCTCCACCGGGGCAGAGACGTGCAGCGTGTCGCAAAAATGGCAGGCGGAATACCGCGGGCCGCCCCTTGGTTTCGGCCAGGAGAGCAGCGAGCGCCAGGTTTTGGAGAACCCCTTTTTCATGCCTTGGCGGATGCGACCACGCGTTGGGCGAGTTCTCCCAGTCCTTCCACGCCGCACTCCACGAAATCGCCCGCCTGCAAATAGCGGGGAGGGGACATGCCCATGGCCACCCCGCCGGGCGTGCCGGTGGCGATGACGTCGCCGGGCAGCAAAGTCATGAAGCGGCTGATGTAGGAAACCAATTGCCGCACCGAAAACATCATGTCGCCCGTCCAACTGTTCTGGCGCAGCTCGCCATTCACCTTGCACCAGAGACGGAGTTTCTGCGGGTCCAGGACTTCGTCCGCCGTCGTCAACCAGGGGCCCATCGGCGCGAAGCTGTCCGCGCTCTTGCCCTTGGTCCACTGCCCGCCCATTTCCTTCTGGAAGGCCCTCTCGGAAAAATCACAGAAGGTCGAATAACCGGCCACGTAGTCCAGCGACTCGATCTCCTCCACATACGAAGCCGTGCGGCCGATCACCACCGCGAGTTCCACTTCGTAATCGAGCTTGGTGCCCCCGCGCGGGATCAGGACGTCGTCCGTCGGCCCGCTCCAGGCGCTGGTCGCCTTCATGAACAAGGTGGGTTCCGTCGGGATGCCTTCACCAAGCTCCTTGGCATGGTCGAGATAGTTTTTTCCCACACAAACGAGCTTGGACGGGCGGTTGATGGGTGGCCCCAGCCGCACCCGGGGATCGATTTCAATCCCGTCCGGGCAACCATCCTCCACCCACTCCGCCAGGGCCTCCAGCCCTCCAGAGGCGAAAAATCCCTCGTCGTAATCGCTGAATTCGCCACTCGCATCCAAACGGCGACCATCCGGAAGCAGGATTCCCGGCTCCTCGCGCCCTTCGTCTCCGAATCGAATGAGTTTCATGAGAGGAGCCTAGCTGAAATCCGGGCCTGCCGAAATGTGAAAATCCTGAAATGAACAAGCACCGGGCCGGCGTGGGCCATCGCGGGCAAAAAAGAAGCGGCCCGACCGATCATCCCACCGGGAAAAACCCAATAACCCGGGAGGCATCTCAGTCGGACCGCCTTGTCTTGCGACGCGCGGGAGATACACCGATCCCGGAGGGGCTGCAAGCAAATTCGACGAAAAAGTTCAAGAAATTTGTGCGATGAAATAAGCATCCGTTCCTTCGGGCCTGGCAGGCCGCTCCGGATGGGGCCCATGACTTCAGCCCGATCGCTGGGATGAGCCCGGATGAACTCTCCGCGTATCGTGCGATTCCTTACAATGGCACAGTGAGTGCTTTCCGGGCCACTCCGCCATGATTTACCTCCCCATCCGCCTGCCGGTCATGCGCTCCTGCATCGGACTTATCACATTACTGGCAATTGTTTTGTTAACTTCGCCTTCCCTCGTTCGTGCCCAGGACGCCACAGCTCCGGCGGCAATTTCCGGAACCGTGAGAGAGATCATTGCGGCTGCTGTAGTGGCCGAACCTGCGGATCAGAAACAAATCATCAGTAATTTCAAAACGAACCCATCGCCTGAAGTGGTCGGGTGGTTGGACAAATGGAAAGAAGGCGTGATCTTCATCCATGAAGCGGAGGATGGCACCGCCACCGCCGTTCTGCTGGATGGCAGTGCCGCTGCAGATGGTTCTTTTGCCACAGTGAAGCTTTCAGATGGCAGCCCGATGCTTGCCGCGAATGGATCGCCCGTACGCATCAACCCGAAGGAAGTGGATTTCGCAGATACCAATTCCGGCCTCCGCCGCGCCATGAAGGAAGTCACCGATCTCGCGGCCCTCGCGGACCCGGATCCAGCCAAGCGCATCCGCGCTATTCAGGACTCATCCATCGGCCAAAAAGTGGAGAAACTTCCCTCATTGGAGGCGCTGAAGGCGATGGAGAAGAACCCCGAAGCCCTCCGTGCGCTGGATGTGGCCATTTCCATCATCAAACTCAAGTCACCCACCCGCGAGGAACGCATCAAGGCATGCAACGATCTCGCCAAGATCAAGCCACTCTCGGCACGGGATATCATCAAGTCCGTCCTCACCGAGGCTGAAGCGGCGAAGGATCGGGAACTCATCGCTGCGGCCAGCAATGCGCTTGCCGCCATCGATTCCCATATCTCCACCATCAACGCCTTCGGCACCGCCTTCCGCGGCCTTTCCCTTGGCAGCGTGCTGCTGGTGGTTGCCATCGGTCTTGCCATCACCTTCGGACTGATGGGCATCATCAACATGGCCCACGGCGAACTGATCGCCATCGGCGCTTACACCACTTATGTCATCCAGAACCTGTTTGTCGCGGGCTTGAATCTTTCCCCCTTCGGCAAGTCGCTCTCGATTCCCGGACTCAATCTGGAATCCGGCGCGAATCTTTACTTCATCGTCGCTCTCCCCGCCTCCTTCCTCGTGGCCGCGCTGGTGGGCTTGGTGCTTGAGCGTTCCGTCATCCGTTTCCTCTATCGCCGCCCCTTGGAATCCCTGCTCGCCACCTGGGGCATTTCGCTGGTGCTCCAGCAATTGATGAAATTCATCTTCGGAGCCAACAACGTGCAGGTCTCGAGCCCCTCCTGGTTGTCCGGAAACTGGACCGTCAATGACATCGTCTTCGGATGGAACCGGGTCTTCGTCATTGGTTTCGCAGTTCTCATCATCGTCGTCACATGGCTCGTGCTGAACAAGACCTCGCTCGGTCTGTTGATCCGCGCGGTCATGCAAAACCGCAACATGGCCGCCTGCATGGGCATCCGCACCGAGCGGGTAAACATGATGACCTTCGCCTTCGGTTGCGGCCTCGCCGGGCTGGCAGGTGCATTCCTTTCACAGATCGGAAATGTGGGTCCCTTCCTTGGTCAAACCTACATCGTGGATTCATTCATGACCGTGGTCGTCGGTGGGGTTGGGAACATCCTTGGTACGGTCATCAGCGCGCTCGGCATCGGCATGACCGATCAGGCGCTGCAGCAATATCTCGGCAATCCTGTCATTGGAAAAATCCTCGTGCTGGGTGCCATCATCCTGTTCCTGCAATGGCGTCCCGCCGGTCTGTTTGTCACGCGTTCCCGCAGTCTTGATTGAGTCATGAATCCTCAACCTTTCACCAGTCGGGTCCATACGCCCTTGCTCATCATCGCCGCGGTTTTTCTCGTGGTGGTGATGCCTGTCCTCAATGCCACCGGTTTCATCTCGGATTTCACCCTCGGCAACTGGGGCAAATACTTATGTTATGGCATCCTCGCCATTTCCATCGACCTGCTTTGGGGATATACCGGGCTTCTATCTCTTGGCCAGGCGCTTTTCTTCACCCTCGGCGGTTACATGATGGGCATGCACCTCATGCGCATGATCGGCGGTGAGGGTGTGCCCACTTTCCTGAGCATGGTGGGCCGCACGGAGTGGCCATCGTTTTTCCTGCCTTTCTCCAGCTTCCCATTCGCCTTGCTGATGATCATATTGGTGCCGGGCCTGCTTGCCTATGTGTTCGGTTACCTCGCCTTCCGCTCGCGCATCAAGGGCGTGTATTTCTCCATCCTTACCCAAGCTCTTACTTATGGCGCGGCCCTTTTGTTTTTCCGCAATGAGCTGCTGATGGGTGGCAACAATGGCTTCACGGATTTCCGCACGCTGCTGGGTTTCTCCCTGCGTGATGACGGCACCAAACGCGGGCTCTACATTGCCACCGCCATTCTCCTCGTGGTCGTGGTGGCATTCTGCAAATGGCTCACCGGCTCGCGCTTCGGCCTGATCCAACGCGCCATCCGCGATTCGGAAAACCGGGTGCTCTTCTCCGGTTATGCCACCGCGAATTTCAAGTTGTTCATCTTTGTCATCAGCGCCGTGATCGCCAGCTTTGCCGGGGCCTTGTTTGTGCCTCAGGTCGGCATCATCAACCCTAGCGAAATGGAAACCGGCAAATCGCTGGAAGCCGTGGTCTGGGTCGCCCTCGGCGGTCGCGGAACCATCGTGGGGCCGGTCGTCGGTGCGGTGAGTGTGAATGCGATCAAGAGCTGGGCTTCGTCAGGAGCCACCGCGGATTACTGGCCGCTCATGCTCGGTGGTGCCTTCGTGCTGGTCGTTCTCTTCATGCCCAAGGGCATCGTCGGAATCCCCGGCCAGATCGCGGAAATTTCCGCCCGCATCAAACGCAACCGCAATCAGGCCGCTCCCGACCAAGCCCCCACACCTCCTTCCCAAGCCACCGACCCATGAGCCATCTTGCCCAGAAACCTTTCCTTCTCGCCGCCGAGGGATTGAACAAATCCTTCGATGGCTACAAGGCGATCAACGATCTCAACTTCTATCTCGATGAAGGCGAACTCCGCACCGTCATCGGCCCCAATGGCGCGGGAAAAACCACCTTCCTCGACCTGATCACCGGCCGCACCCAACCGGACGAGGGCACTCTCACCTGGGATGATGGCAAACACGATTTGCTCAAGCTCAACGAATACGAGATCTATCGCCTCGGCATCGGCCGCAAGTTCCAAACCCCCACGGTTTACAACG
>JALOTR010000115.1 GCA_025457805.1 Akkermansiaceae bacterium
CTCTGGGCCACCGCGCTCGATAGCGGCTCGCGCTCCAGTGGCCTCGGACCGGTCGCGGAAGATGATGAGGGCAATCTCTACGCCGGCGGAAACTGGGGAGCCAACGTCCTCGACAAACTCCCCCAGCAGCTCATCGCGAAATTCTCCGCCAGCGGCGAATCGCTCGGCGGCATCCTCTACGGCTCCATCGATGCCGAAGGCGCGGGCGAACCCATCGCGCCCACCCGTCCCATCCCGACCGGCGGCGAAACGATCTTCGATGTCATGCGCGACATCACCTGGCACGACGACCACCTCTGGGCCTGTGGGCAGATCGGCGTGGGGAATTTCAATCTCGGCCTCTCCTCCGGTCAGACCGGCTACACCATGCGCATCTCGCCGGATCTGGAAATCGACCGCTTCGCCCTCCACACCGGCACAGGCGCGGAAACGCTCAGTGCCATCCGCCCGGCTGCCGATGGCATGCTCACCTCCGGCAACACCCGCTCCATCCTGCCATGGCCCGGCGGACATGACCCCGAGGGCGGCTTCCAACCGCAGAATGTCAACGCCCGCCTCGTCATGAAACTCCCCATGGAAGGCCTGCTGCGTTTCCACGATGCTTCGAATGCCGCGCAGCCCGATATCGATGAGCCCATCCCCGCCACCGGTTCCCACTACATCTATCCGCGCGTCTTCTCGCTCGGCGATGTCGGGGCATTCTCCGGTGGCTCGCTTTCCTTCGACTTCACCGCCCACGATCTCACCCTGGCACCGCCCGTCTTCACCCCCGGTAGCCTCGCTGCCGCCACGCCGCAGCATCACTACCAGATCGAGTTCGTGCCCCGGGAAATCATCGATTCCTGGAGCGATCATCAGAAATGGTATCAGATCGACACCACCGAAGACAGCGATGGCGACGGCCTCGACCTTGCGACCGAGTTCTACCACGGCACCGATCCTTTCGAGCCTAACAGCATCGCCCTGCAAATGACCACGCACCCTCTAACAGGCGCGACGACCCTGTCTTTTCCCCGCTCCGAACTCGCCGCGGCCGAGGGCTGGACGGCACCCATCCAGCGCTCCGGCAGCCTTGAAATCTGGGAACCCGTCCCTTCCTCCAACCTCGATTCCTTTTCTAATGGATCCGGCTCGCTGCTTTATCTCAATCCCTTCATCCTCCCCGGACAGCAAAAGCAATTCTACCGACTCATCCCCGCCGAGGCCCCATGAAATCCATCCTTCTTCTCCTTCCCGCTCTTTGCCTCCCTCTGCACGCCGATCTCCAGATCCTCTGGGAACAGCCGATCAAGGGCACCACTGCCATGAGCACCGCCCTTGGGGACATCGATGGCGATGGTGATATCGATGCCTGCATGGTTCATCTCAATGACCCCGGCCACGTGCTCGTCAATGATGGCGCGGGAAACTTCGAAATCAGCCCCACCGCCTCCCTGCTCTCGCCCGCAGGAGCGGTTGAAATGGCCGACCTGGATGGCGATGGCGACCTCGATCTCTTCCTCGCCCGCCATTTCGCGCAGTGCGAAGTCTGGTTCAACAATGGTGCCGGGAGTTTCACGAACAGCGAGCAGTATCTCGGTGGATTCGCATCCCGCCGCGCCCTCTCCCTCGCGGATCTTGATGCCGATGGCGATATCGATGCCGTCGTCCCCGCAAATGCGCCCGAACACCCCAATGAAATCTGGCTGAACAATGGCAGTGGCATCTTCTCGAACAGCGGCCAAAACCTCGGCAACCAGTTCACCCAGGGCTGCAAGGTCGCCGACGTGAATGGCGATGGCCATCCCGACATCGCCTTTGCCAACAATTCCAGCAACACGGTCTGGCTGAACAATGGATCAGGGGTTTTCACCCTCAGTCCGAGCACCATCGGTACATTGAACACGTTTGATATCTCCTTCGCCGATCTCGATGGCGACAGCGACCTCGATGCCTTCGTCTCCAAGGGTTCCATCGGCGGAGTGCCTAATGAAGTCTGGTTCAACAACGGCAGCGGAGTCTTTTCTAACAGCGGTCAGTCCCTTGGGATGAACTACTCTTTCCGCACCGCCCTCACGGATGTCGATGGCGATGGTGACATCGATGCTGTTGTCGGGAATTCCGCTGGAGAAACCAATCAGGTCTGGAGAAACAATGGCAGCGGTGTGTTCAGCAACAACGCCCCACCTCTCGGTACCTCGAATGCGAGCGATATCGATCTCGCCGACCTGGATGGCGATGGCGATCTCGACTATTTTCTCACCAACAACGGATTTCCTTCCGAAGTCTGGAAACGAGTCCCCGTCAACCAAGGCGGTCCGATCAAGGATTCCGGCCAGAGGATCGGCGGCGTCAAGGCGAGTTGCAGCGCGTCGCTGGATTTCGATGAGGATGGCGACATGGACATTGCGATTGGCACCAGTGATGGCACCGTCGAATTGTTGGAAAACGATGGCGATGGAAGCTTTCGCGGGATCGGACTGCTGGTGCATGAGGGCGGTCCTCAGAACAACGCGGTGGGTGCCGGGGATTTCAATGGCGACGGTCATGCCGACCTCCTCGTCATCAACAATCCCACCGCCCCCGACCGCCTGTGGCTCGGCGATGGCAACGGCCAGTTCACCGTCACTCCCCAGGAAATCGGAACATCCAGCGGCAGTTCGGTCGCCGTTCATGACACCGATGGCGATGGCGATCTCGATGCCATCGTTGGAAATCGCACCCACTTCTCCACACCCGGTCAGAACCACATCTATCGCAACAACGGCAACGGCCAGTTCACCATCCTCGACCAATTCGGTGCCGGAACCACCTACGGCATGGCCGTCGGTGACCTCAATGGCGACAACCTGCCCGACGTCGTCGCCGGCAATTTCTATGAACCCACCACCATCTGGCTGCGCAGTGGATCGAACAACTTCACCGCCACCGGTCAGAACCTCGGCACCGGAGGCACGCTCGATGTCGAGTTGGCCGACGTCGATGGCGACGGCGATCGCGACCTCCTGCAAGTCAACGGCAATGCCGCCAGCCAACTGTGGCTGAACAACGGCAGCGGCAATTTCACCGCATCGCCGCAGGTCTTCGTCGGAAATTCTGGCACCGGTGCTGTCTTTTTTGATCGGGATGCCGATGGCGACCTCGACCTCTGGCTTGCCCAGGGATTCAGCGGCGAAGGAGCCGACAGCGTGTGGACCAACAATGGCAGCGGCGTTTTCAGCCAGTCACTCCTCTCCATCCGGCCGCAATACACCCAGAGCATCGAAGCCGCCGATTTCGATGGAGATGGCGGCATCGACATCTTTGCCACCAGCCTCAAGGGGGATCACATTTTGTGGAGTGAAACGGTTAGTGTCACCGTGGCGAGTTACTGCGCGGGCTTCGGCCTGAGTGGCAACCATCTGCTGCCGGAGGCGGACCCGGATCAGGACGGCGTGAAAAATTGGCAGGAAATGGCCTTCAACATGAATCCGGGCGTCCCGGACAAACGCGAATTCCGCAATCCCGCCAGCGACACCCGCGGACTCCCCACCGTGACCATCAGCCGTGCCGGAAATGGCTGGCGCGTCGAGGCTCGCACGATCCGGCGCATCAACCGCCACCGATCTCGACTTCGCCCCCGTCACCACGCAGATCCTCATCTCCAGCCAAGCACTAAACTCATTCTACGAACGCGCCAGTTACACCTTTTTCCTCCCTCCCGGCCCACCACGTGCCTTCGGTCGCTTCGAGGTGAAATACTCGCCGTGATGGTGGGTTGAGACCTTACGGGATCCGTGAGATCCTCTTCTTTGCCCCCTTCAGAGCAACAACCAGGTCGCCAGCGAGAGAAAGACTCCCATGCTGGCGATGTCGGTGGCGGTGGTGAGGAAAATGCTCGATGCGGTGGCCGGGTCCGCGCCCAGTCGCTTCAGGGTCAGGGGGATCAGGGCGCCGGAAAGGCCGCTGATCACACAACTTGCGATCATCGCGATCATGACGATAAAGCCCATGAGCCACGGGCTTTCCTGGTTCTGCATCATGGCATAGACCACCATGCCAAGCCCTGCGGTGATGCCCACGAAAAGGCCGTTGAAAAAGCCCAACGTGCCCTCCTTGAGGATGAGTCGGCGCTCCTGCCCGGCTTTGACATCTCCCAGCGTCATCCCTCGCAAGGCCACGGCCAGTGCCTGGCAGCCGGTGTTGCCGGACTGACCGGCCATGACCGGAAGGAAGACCGCGAGAATGACGACTTTGCTGAGGGTGTCCTCGAAACATCCCACCACCGCCGCGGCGAGGAAAGCGGTCAGAAGATTGATCTGCAGCCAGGGATGCCGGAGTTTCAGGCTGCGTTGGATGGGTGTGGCGAGACGTTCCTCCTTTTCCACACCAACCATGCTTCCGGCCTGCGCACTGATTTCGATGGCCTGTTCGGCAAACAGCGTGTCCCCGCGGATCAGGCCCTTGAGATGGCCCTCCGCATCGCACACTGGATACACCGGGAAATGCTTGGAAAGCGCGGCCTTGAGGGCATCGGCCAGGGGCATGTCTTCCCGCAGGGCAAAGGGCTTCCGCAGCATCAGCTCACCCAGAGTCGCCTCGTTTTTGGCCAGCAGCATGTCACGCATCACCACCAGCCCCTCCAATTTCCCCTCCGCATCGGTCACATAACAGTAAGTGATGAAGGCCGAGCGGGTCATCTCCCGCAGTTGCTCCACGGTTGCCCCCACGGTCATTTCCGCATGAAACACCCCGACGGGCGGTGACATCAGCTCACGCAGGGTCGCGACTTTGGCTTTGAGTTGCGGCTTGGTCTCTGGGGCGGCAGGGGTGGCTTCCTCGGTCATCGCTGCGGACCCTGAAGGATCCGGCGGCAGAGGACAAGCCCGCGGTCATGGCGATTCCACCACAATCCGCGTCCGCAGCACTTCGGTGCCTCCAGGCCCCACCGTCACTTCCGCCCCAGGCGCGTTGGCAGCCTCGATGCAGAGGAAATGGGGAAAGTCGTCCGCAGGCAGATCACCCAGTCGCGCAGCCTTTTCCGCCCCCGGGTTCCACACGACGGTGGAGGCGCTGCCCCGCTTGTGAACATGAATCCGGCGGTTTCGATCATGCACTGTTACGGTGGCCGACGATGCATAAATCCGATCCATTTCGCCATCGATCCGGACCTCCCCCTGCTGGGTGCCGTGATGAGGGGATCCCGCCGCCCGCTCATCGTAAACCGCACCCTCCAATCCGCTCAGGAAAATCTCCGCTACATCGGTGACCCGCAGATAGGTGTGCAGCGCCGAACTGTCCGTGAATGCAGCGTCCGACGGATTGTGGCGGATCAGCGAAATCTGCAATTCACGGCCCACCCGGATTTCCACAGCAGCTTCGAAAGCATGAGGCCAAAGTGCCAGCGTCTCTTCGTCGGCGTGAAGTTCGAAGCGCAGATGGACGGAGGCTCCATCGTCCTCGCAGGCGATCAGGCTCCACAATCGCGTCCTCGCCAGCCCATGGGCGGGAAGCCGGGGGTCGGAAGGGTGGGGGCCGAACCATGGCCAACAGATCGGCACGCCACCGCGGATCGCCTTGCCATTCTGAAAAACCGCAAGCGGGCTCAGATAAAGCACCGGCTCTTGTCCCGCCGGCGTCCACTCCATGACCTGAGCCCCATGGAAGGCGATCCGTGCCGTGCAAGACGGGTGATGGACCTCCAAAATGGGGTAGTCGTCCAAAGGCGAGTGGATGCGAACACAGTCCGGCAAAGGAATCATGCACGGATTCTTTCCCCAAAACGCCCCGCAGTCGAGCCGACAAACTGTCAATGCCGTCCGCAAGAGGTGCGAATGTGTAGGGTCATGGGACGGTGCCTTCCGTTCCTCACCATCAGGGTGCACTACGAGAATCACCTCAAACTTGCCTGTTTGCGTCCCGTCTTTCCTACCGTTTGTAAAGTTCGAGATTGCAGCGGATGAATTTATCGACCAGATCAGGGAGGCTCGGATCGGCCATGAAATAAAGTCCGTCGAGATCGTGGTAAGGAGATCGCTCATTGTCATCGCCCGATGGGCGATTGATATCCAAAACGGCATACTCCGTATGAAGGGTGGGTCGGTATCGATAAAGTGCTCTTTGAAAAATATTGAGATGATAGTCGGATCCATACAGTTTCAAGCCATCCTCTACCAAGTCCAAATAGGCCCCCTCCGAATTTTCGAAATACTGATCGTGTCCGCCGTTGTTGACCTCACAATCGTAATGCATTACAGCCTGAAGCGTGCCCCAATGTTTGGGGAGCTTGCGAAGCTTTTGAGCGAAGGAGAATTCGTTGTCGTCGGCCGAAAGATAAAGGACCGCCACCAGATCTCCGGCTGAATATGCAAGACCATCTGACTTCAGCATGCCACGCGAGAGCGTCAACCGTTTCGGGAGAATGCTGTTATGAATCCCGTTAAGCAGGTCCATCGGATCATACTTGCCGGTGAAAAAGTATCGCAGGCGGGCAATGATTCGCTTCATTTCTTGGGAGGAAGAAGAATACGTCCACCTCTAGCATCGGGGCCATGACGCTCGGTATTGGGGTTGAAAGAGCTCGGTGACATCAGGGATGATATTCGATTAGCAATTTTCCCTCTCCGGCCCAGCCTTCATGTGGTGTTCAGGGATCAGGCTATCTTGATGAGGGGCTTAGCTGATCCCGCCGTCGAGATCAAGCGCCGACTGAAAACCGGAGCATTCGGGTTTGCCGCGAATCAAGCCTTGGTCTCCCGTCGGGTTCCGATGCGTCGAGCGGTGTTGAGTGGGATCGTCTGGGGTCAATAGAGAGAAATCACATTCCTGATTCTCTGGTGGATTGTTTCCGGAATCTCCCTCGAGAAACTCACCTTGCCAAGCGGATCGATCCAGATCTCGCCTTCTTTGAGATTCACCTCGGATGCGATGGATGAAATTTCGGCCATTATGCGATTGCCCCGTTTTCCCTTCAAGCAATAGGCAGTTCCACCGCGAATCCGGATCGCGGTTGATGCGAAGAGTCGTGACACGAATTTCATCGATCGAGGGGGCGGATGGGTGTTGTTAGGAGGGGAGTGAGGGGGGGCTTGTCAGAAAGTAAAAATTCCATACAGGCCAACCTCCTGAGGGAAGACCGCCATGGTCCATTTCTTGTCTGGCGATTGGTTGCTGTCGCTGACCACCCAATCGCTGGCAAAGGCGTGGCCGCAGAGAAGTGTCAACAATGTAAGCATGTTTCGCATTCGAAGTGGTTCTGCTTTTCTAGCCTAGGTCACAACACACCATCTGAATCAAGGCAAGCGTGCACTGAGTTTAGGTTCAGGGTTCTGGACACGATGAAAATCCGAGTTGCTGCGGGTCCAGATGGTCGGGTGCTGTGTCTTGGTGGGATTTGTGGTGGCGCGTTCCGCGTAAGAGGGGATGGTTCAATTGCTGGCGGGCCGGGCTTGAACTCGATAGAATTGCCTTTCCTCCAGTTCCTCGGGCGCTTGGATGAGGAACATCGCCCGTTCCCCGGCGAGTGGGGTTCGCCAGTTACCCATTGCCTCCCACCCATTGACAGACAGGTCAGAGCTCCGCTCGACCCTGTATTCAGTGCCGTCTACTGTGGGCCATTCCAGCACGCCAGGACGGATGAGGCGATAATGCAGTGGTTTGCCCGGGGACAATAGTTGGGAGGTGGAATCAGTGACAGCCACCCGGTCCAGCAGAGCAACCGGCCGTTTCGCGTGGCGGAACTGCACATTCAACCCGCCAACCCCCATCCAATCAAACCCATCGGATGAACTAAAATATTCGATACGAATTGTCGAACCCATTGAGGGCAGGAACTGTGCGAGGAACATCCGATCCAATTGCTGGTGATGGAACAGTGTGATTTCGCCGCTCCAGCTCCCAATTTGGTGCCATCGGCACGCATCACCAGACACGAATAAAGTGCTGTCCTGCCAGTCCGTCGTGGCACATAACCACCGACCCCGAAAGTAGACCAGATGGACAGGATCATCGGGGAGACCACTTACGGCTGCCGTGCTCCAATTCGCCCCGTCCGCCGAGATATAGCGCGTATGCTGTGAAAGCACAACGAACTGATCAGCGCCGATCGCCTCGGATTGGGCATCTCCGAAGTCCTGTTCAATCCTGACCCACCTTAGTCCGTCTTCGCTTCTGAGCCTGCTGCTTGGATCTGTCGTGGCGAAGCCGTATAGGTCTCTAGCGGCATGCACATGCCACCCATTAGCGTACAGCCAATGCCTCGGAACAGTGGCATTCTCGTCAGGCAGGCTGGTGATTGCTTCGATCCAAGTGATCCCATCATTGGATGTGTATCTCAGTTCTCCGACTGTCACAAACCATGTTCCGTCGACATGGCAGATGCTCGCGTCATCGCTCGGGTCAAAGCCGGATATCCATTGGTTGAGCCATGACACCCCATCAGTCGATGACTCGATTCGAACAGCGGTGGTGACACCGGTAGTGCCGTCTGACTCCATAATAACCCTAACCAGACGCTCTCCGTCTGATTCTAAAGCGCGAATCGCTTCATCAGGTCCAAGAGAAACAGTGGTCCAGACCAAAGTTTCCACGCAGTGGCCGTACACGCTGAGTAAGGCAGATAACACTGTCCCAGTGGCAAGAAATTTGAGTCTTCGAAACAGGTTCATTGGAAAGTGGGCCTTTGCTATCCTACAGCTTATTTATCCTGCTTTTCGGTTTTGCCGAAGGTCCAGGATCAGGTGACGGCGAGCGGGGTGAAGGTTGGAAGGACAGGAGGGCATCGAAAATCGGCGACTGGTAGGGGTTGGATGATGCGGCTTGATAGGCCTCGGGTTCGGGTCGGTTTCACGGCGGCGATGGTCAGGAAGATGGGCGGAATCGGTCGGGATGGCAAGACTGGACGCGGGGAAATTCGGCTTTCGTGGCTCTCCTCAGGCACTTCCATCCACCTTCGAGCTGTTAAGGCCCACTGGCGAGTGATGCCCGCCATCGACACCCTCTGTTGGTCTGATTCCGAATCCAAGTTCATCCCGGATGCCAGGGTTCGCTTCTCACTTTTTTCGGGAATCTCCCCAGTGGTGCCGGTACTGCGAGGATCACAAATTCTTGGCCTATCGATGATGTGGTGGCCCCGGCGGGATCAAGCGCCGATTCGAGGAAGGACGTTGTCTCCGGTTGCCGTTCACGCCTTGTTCTGCGATTTCTTTTACGATTCACCCTCGATGCTAAATCCAGAGATTCTTGTCCCCGCAGGCATGTGGCGGACCTGCTCATGGAGCTGTCCGGCCATATTCACAGCGACCACGAAGTTCCTGGGCTCTACGTTCTCGTATTCGATTGGTCCACCCACAACGGGATTGAGCTTGAAGTCGTAGCACTGCCCCTCCGAAAGAGTCATTCCGTCGCGGTGCGCCTGCTCTACGAAGCCAGCAAAAAGGTAATGATTCTCACCGTCCTTAGTTCCTAGAATCGATTCCAATTCGGCTCTAGTGTCGCAGACCTTGGTCAGCGCCCCTTCGATAGTGTCGAGAAACCAGATCCCATCGTCGGACGAAAAGAATACGTCTCCGAACGCTGTGACGAGAATGGGCTGCTTGCCCTCAACGCCAAGCCAACCCCATGATTCGAGAGCGCGTGCTACGTCCTCAAGTGAAGGCTGAATATAGATCATTTTCAGCAGAACGATAGAGTAGAGGCACCGGCGGAGGGAAGCTCGAATTCAACTTGGTGTGTTGTCGCCGGTTTCCTCGCACGGCTTGTTGGGCATTCTCGGTTAGAGCGTAGACCGCCTCAACGCCTGCTCACGGATTTCACTGCTAAAGGCGTCCAGGTCATCGGCCGTCATCATACCGTGATTGAACATCACCATAATGAAGAGCTCCATCTTGGAGCGCGAATGACCATCGAGACAGTCCCGAAGAATCTCGGCGATCGCTTGGGTCCGTTCCTCGACATCCCAGAAGCGCTCAGTCGGGGAGCGGGCACTGTCATTGAGGATCGACCTGAGCTCTTCATTGCGAGCGCAGAGGTAGCGCTCCCGCAGCTCCGGAACCATGGCCCGGAACGCTTTCCAATCTGATTCCTTGGGTCTGTCGTGCATCGGTCCGTACTATTCTTCCCAATGTTTGATGTGCGCCCACCGGCGCGGCTGAAGGGATGTTGAAATGAAACTGAAAAAGCTTGTGTCCAGTTGGGGTGGCACGATTTGTTCTGGCTCGAATCTATTTTGTGTCATGCGCGTGGATGAGCCGCCACTCGTCATCCTTCTTGCGGTATTGCAAGGTGCATGCCCTGTTCTTCTCCTGGATCTGCACAAGTTCGTCTCCTTGCTTCGTGTCGTCGAATCCTTGTTCCTTCAATTGCTTGGCGAGGGCCTCGTGTGAAGGATTAAGCGACAGAACATGAAAGCTATCCTTGGCGAACCCGCACGTTAGTGCCTCTTTCTGCGCCAACTCAATCACTTGGGCAGAAGCGGTCACGTCAAACAGAGAGAGATAAGTGTCGAGCTCCTTCTCATTGATTCGTATGAGAGGCTTCGAATCCGCCTTCGTCTCGAAGGCGAGAGTCTGTTTCGCTTTGTCGTAGAGAAGTGTAATGCTCTGTTTTCCGTCATTCTCTGCCAGCGGCCCTGTGATGGTAACGATTGATTCCTTCGCGTCGTATACCCATCCCCATATGGGTGATCGCCCAACGGAATTCACCAGGTCGCCTGACCCATTTTTACCGAGGACGATTGTGACTGTTCCGAAGCCCTGCGCTTTGTTTGAATAAACGCCGACCAAGTTCTCCTCCGTCGCGTGGATCAGCGCACAGAACAAGCTCAGGTAGCCAATCGCTGATAACAAGAAGTGGATCATATTTGTGCCGAACGATGAGCGCGTGCACCACTACCAGCGAGGGCGCGCGTCGATCACGGTGTGAGGATTGTGGTCGCGGGAAATCATCGAAACTGAACGGCTGGTAGTGGTTGTCACGGCGCGGCTTGTTGAACAGAGCCGCTGCGCGGCGAGGTCTTACTTCGGCGTTGAAAGGGGTG
>JALOTR010000116.1 GCA_025457805.1 Akkermansiaceae bacterium
AGCATGGCATCCGGCAGAAGCGGGGCACCCAGTTCGAGGACGCTTGCGGGAATGCGTCGTTTTGCAAAAAGCGCGGCGAGGTAGAGGTGGCTGAATGCTTTCGCATCGCGCAGTCTTGCAGCGTGATCCAGCGCGCTTCGGACCGTGGCATCGTCTGCGGGCAGCGACTCGCCCAGCGAGCGCAGGGCCGGGCGGCAATAGGAGGTCGCGGCGGCCTGCTGGAGAAGCTCGCGGATGGGCTCGGGAACGGATGGGTCGGAGAGGGACACGACTGTTGGAAGGATTGATTTTGCTGAAACGGAATCTTGCTTACACAAGCCCGGATGTAGCCAAAGTGTGTGCTCTATTGTCCGTCATTCGGCAAGCGGGCCTTTTGGTTCGGTTTCTCTCTTTTTATCGCACGGAATAGTCCGGGCATCCGGTTCCGCGAAAGGATTGCGCTTTCCGACCACCACGAGATGTGTGGAATAGGCTTCCTTTATTTTCGGCTCGCCGCTGCGGGAGAAGCGGAGGCGGTGGCCTTTGTGCTGATAGACGGTGATAGATGGCTTGAGATTGAGGTCGTGGGCATGGAAGCGGAGTAGTCGCAGGATGCGTCCGGCCTTGGTGAGGTTGCAGCGGATCACGCGTTCGAGAACTGGAACCTGACCGCGCTTCCAGCGTTCGAGATCCGCAGCGGGAAGAAGGTTCATTTCCACGAAGAGCTCGGCCGGGGCGACGAAGCGTTGCTTGGCAAGGATGCGTGCAACGGCAGCCACGATCTTCGGGTATTCCTTAAACTCGCGGTAGTTGGCGACGGTGGGTTTGGAGGCGTGGGACATGGGTGGATTTGGTGAGGCACGTAGTGGTGTCGTTTCCATATCTCTCGTCAATCCATCACTTTTCCTCAGCATGCGCATCATCCCAGCGGTCCACAGCAGCCAGTGCTAGCAGAATCCAGCTTGTAATCGGTGCGGCGATGGTGAATCTTTTTGTGGTGAAGAATCCACTTGCTGCCCTCCAGCGCTTGCGTGCCGCTTCAAAATCCGACAGTTCTGGTTCGTTTCTGTTTTGGAAGGCATCCACCTTCATTCTGGGAGCTGCTCTGATCATTTCAATCTTTCGCAACATCGACCTGCAGCAAAAAGCTTCCTACGATTTGGGCACTCACTACAATTTGTATTATCTGAACTGGAAAGCCGGCAAGAGGCCCTATGAAGCAGAGGTGGCCCTCAATGGTATGCACCATGACCGTGAATTCAGGAATTCCCTAAAGGGCATCACGGTTGAAGAATTCAACAGGCGCTTTCCCTCCTCATTTTACGAGATCCGGTATCCCAATGACGAGTCTCCGCGGGAAAAGAGAATTTTCACCCACAGTTACGAACAAGCGATGAAGGGGGAAGCCTCCTACGGATGGCGGGTGGAATTTCAGAATGACCGGCTGACCGAGTTCGAGATGTATAAATAAACCCGAAGCATCAAGCCAGCATGCGAAGTTCTCTTATCTCTTCTCTTGAATCTTGCGTCTTCCAGTCTTGAGTCTTTTCTTAACTCAATGATTGAAGATGAATTCCTTTGAATTCAGCAAAGCCCAGAAGATATCCTCCAGTGCCTCGCGATGGCCTTTGGGTTCGGCGGGGATGGTGGCGAGGAGTTTTTCGAATTCCATGTCGGTGGGCTCGCGGCTGAGGGTGATGAGATAGAGGTGGCGGATGATGTCCTTGGGCTCTTTCTTTTCGTTGAGCATGGTTTCCACCAGCTTGCCCTGGCGGATGCGTTGTTGGGTGGTATCGCCGTTGAGGAGATGGAGGGCTTGGGAGAGGTTGGGTTCCATTTTTACCTCGCAGGAGCAGACGGTGGCACGGGTGGCGCGGCCGAAGGTGGTGAGGAAATAGTTGGTCGTATTGCCATCGGCGATCTGCACGGCGCGGGCACCGAGCGGCAGGCCTTTGAATTTGTTGGGAGTGGCGGTCACACGCGAGATGCAATCGAGCAATACCTCCGCCCTCACGCGGCGCACCATGGCGTGGGAGAAATTCCGCGTGTCGTTGAGGTTGGTCTCGTTGGTGCGGGTGGAGAGTTGATAGGTGCGCGAGTTGCAAATGTCGCGGACGACTTTCTTGAAATCGTAGTTATAGGAAACGAATTTCTCCGCCAGCGCATCGAGCAGTTCCGGGTTGGAAGGTGGATTGGAAACGCGCATGTCATCGACGGGATCCACGATGCCGATCCCGAGGAAGTGGGCCCACACGATGTTGACGACGTTTTTGGCGAACCATGGATTGTCCGATGAGGCGAGCCACGAGGCAAGGGCCTCGCGGCGGGTTTGGTTTTTGATTTCCGGCCGCGGGCCGCCGAGGAATTTGGGCACCATGTTCTGTTTGGTGACCGGGTGCTGCGTTTCGCCACCTTCATCGAAGACGATGCGCTCGCGCGGATCTTCCGCCGGTTTGCGTTTCACTTGGGCGAAGAAGGAGACGAAGCTATAGTAATCGTCCATCGTCCAGCGGTCGAAAGGATGGTTGTGGCATTGGGCGCACTGGATGCGGGTGCCCATGAAGATTTGCGCGGTGTTTTCCGTGAGTTTCAGCACATCCTGCTCGATCTGGAAATAGTTGGTGGCCGGGCTGGAGAAGGTGCCGCCCTTGGCGGAGAGCACCTGGCGGATCAGTTCGTTGAAGGGCACATTGCCGGCGATGCGTTCGCGCAGCCATTGATAGTAGTTGAGCGCTGCCTTGTAGGAAACCTGTTGCGGACCATTGTCGAAGGTGCGGATTTGTAACAACTCCGCCCATTTCATCACCCACATCTCGGTGAACTCCTTGCGCTCCAGCAGTTCATCGATCAGTGCGGCGCGTTTTTCCGGCCGGGTGTCTTTTAGAAAACGCTGGCGTTCTTCGGTCGTGGGTGGGAGGCCCACCACATCGAGAAAGACCCGCCGCAGGAATGTCTCGTCCGAAGAAAGCTCGGCGGGAATGATGCGGAGTTTGTTGAGTTTTTCGTGAACGAGTTTGTCGATATAATTGAACTCGGGAACTTGTGGCCGTTGATACTTCGAATCCTTGGGAACGACGATGGCTTGCGAGCCTTCGGTGTAGGTATGGAAACGAGCGAGCAGGAAGGATTCCCCGCGGTTTTTCGAGGCGGCGAGGCCTTCGTTCTTGGTGATGGAAACGGAGTTGTCGTTGGAGGTGGAGAAAATGGAAAGCGGAGTGACATCGCGGTCGCTGCCATCCGAGTAGGTGGCGCGCACGGTGAAGGGGATGCGCACGTACTCGCCGGTCATGACGACCTGTTTCGGCCGCACCTCGATGCCGGTGGGTTGGGCGATGTTTTCCTCATCGTATTTCGCGCCATCGCGGATCCATGCGACGAGAGTCTTGTAGGAAGGGCTGTCCGGCTTGATGAGCTTGCCGCCGGTGTGTGGGACACTGCCGAGGGCTTTGGTGATGAGCAGAGATTCTTCCGGGATGGCATTGTTGAGCCGCCGTCCGGCCATCTCGGTGGTGAGGCGGAAGTGGTCGCCCTTGGGATCGAAGCCGAACAAGGAGAGATGGAAACCATCCTGCCCCCGGGCGGAGCCGTGGCATGCGCCGGTATTGCATCCGGAGGCGGTGAGCACGGGCATGACGTCCAATTGGAAGGACACGGGTCGTGGTTTCTCCGCATCCTTCACCGTCACGGGGATCTCGGTGCTGAGGCCTCGATACTCGATCTTGAGCGTGGTGCGACCGTCCTTTTTGGGAGTGAGAGTGGTGGCATCGAGCAGGGCCAGCGAAGGATCGGCAAGCGTGACCTTGGCCTGGTGGGTGACATCGTGGGTGGATTCATCCTTCATCCGCACGATGACGATGGCGCGGTGGAAATCTGCTGCACTCTCCAAGCGGATTTCCTTGGGAAATGCCTCGATGGCAACGATCTCCGGATCCGGTGCCGCATTCCAGCGGGGCAGCGCGGTTTTGGCCTTGGGCGAAAGCACTTCTCCCTGCGGCCATGGAGCGCCGGCCTGGATCCACGCGCTCAGGATTTCGACTTCGGCAGCGCTGAGTGGGCCGCCGTGTTTTTTGGGAGGCATGCGGTCCGCATCGTCGGCGGGAAGTTTCGCGCGGACGAGGATTTCCGAGCCCGCAGGATCGCCGGGTTTCAGCGAGGTGCCGGATTCGCCTCCGGTGACCATCGCCTCACGGGTGGTCATGATGAGGTCGGCCTTGGCCTTTTCCTGCGTGTGGCATTCCACGCAGTTGCGCTCCAGAATGTCCCGCACTTCATCAAACGCCGGGGGAACCGCCTCGCCCGCAGCGATTCCCGGCAATCCCAGCATCATGATCCAAACAAAGCGCATCCAAGCTCATACGAGGGCCTCTGACGGCTCATTGCAAGTGCGCAGAAGTTTTTTCTCCCCACCGGCTGGAGTCATGGGCCGTTGAGGACCGGTCTCAGGCCGAGGTCCATGGTGTGGTAGTGGACGTCGATCCCAAAGTGGCGGAAGGCGGATCGGCAGGAGAAGGCGTAGAAATTCCAGCTTCCTCCGCGATACACGCGGGTTCCGTTGTCCGGGCCGCCGAGTGGATCGGTCACCGCTGCCGTGGTGTAGGGTTCGTATGAATCCCAGCACCATTCCCAGACATTGCCGTGCATGTCGTAAAGGCCCCATGCGTTCGGAGTCTTCTGGGCGACCGGGTGGCTCTGGGCCATGCTGTTGGAGGCAAACCAACCGGCTTCATCCAGCGCGTAGTCCAGTCCCATCGGCACACTGCTGTCACCCGTGTGATAGGCTCCCGTGGTTCCAGCGCGGCAGGCATGTTCCCATTCGGCTTCTGTCGGCAGCCGGTATCCATCCGCATTCCAGTCCGGATAAACAACACCCCGTCCTTGTTTGAAGACGCTGCCATTTGCCATGGCTGCATCGTTATAATACACCGGTCTCCTGCACTCGATCTCGCTGCGGAGATTGCACCACTTGATGGCATCAAACCAGGAGAGCGCCTCGGCCGGACCCTCATCATTGAGCCCGGCCGCTTTGGATAGATCCGTATATCCATAACTCACGGCATGATTCCGGATGGCATCCCATTGCGCCAAGGTGACTTCGGTTTTCTTCATCCGATAGGGTCGGGTGAGCGTGACCTCATGTTGGATTTCCCAAACATAACGACCGATCTCGCTCAGCGGGCTTCCCATGATGAAGAAGCCGGCTGGGATCGATGAAAACTCATCCGGCGCAAGACTGTTGGAAACATCATCCAGCAACAGATCGATGCCCGTGGTGACAGTGGAAACATCCCGAAACTGCACGGTGGTCACCGTGCTGTTGGCGGTGAAAGCGATGCGCCTCAATTGCCACGAGGTTTTGCCTCCACCGCTGCCTCGCAAGGTGAGCGTCTTGGAAACAATCGGCGACGAGCCTTGAAGCGAAACTTCCAGACTTTGTTCCCATTTGTTATAATCCATCACGCCCATCCGGAATTCCAAGATATAATTTGCCCCCGGATGAGTCGGGAAGGAATGGCTCAGGATTCCATCCGGCTTGGTATTGCCGGCATTGAAGCCTGCAATCCGATTGGTTCCGGTGGCGGGATCCTGAATGGCCTGCAACCTCACATTTCCGGAAGGCAACCAGCCATCCAGTCCGGCATCGAAGCCGCCATTGCCCACTGCCGCGGGGATCACCGTCAGCCGGGCGGGGCGGCTGGTGAGACTGCCTGCCGCATTGGAAAAGGTGACATCGTAGAAACCTTCGTCGCTCTTGCTGGCATTCCGAATGACGAGATAAGGAGTGTTATCGTTGCGTATGACTTCGCCGTTGTGTCGCCACTCATATCCCATCGTCCATTGGAAATAGGGCTCTGCCGAGAAATAGGCCGTTCCGCCTTCCACCACCTGGGTGTCGGCGGGTTGCGTGTCGATCCATGGCGGTTTCATTTCATAAACTGCGGTGAGTTGATGATCGGCATCCATCAGCACTTCGATCTCTCTGGAAGCTCCGGCATCGCTTCCATCCTTGGTCCATTTGACGAATTGGAATGGCACATATTGGTGAGGGAGCACAGCCACATCTTCGAATGGCGGAGCGATCAGGCGGACGCGCGTTCCATCCTGATAGATCCTGGTGAAATCCGCCCACCAGCTTGCATCGCCATTCACATCCGGTGGGCTCACCGATATTTCATTATAGCCTTGAGGATCGGCGCAAATCGCAAGCGTCCGCAAGGGCTTTGAAGTGATGGAGACCCGATCCAATAGCAAATCGATGGAAAACGAAGTGGTGGAAACATCGCGGAAAACGAGCTTGCTGCTGGAGCCTGCTGCAGTGAATTGAAAGGTCTTGGCGGCCCAGCGGACGGATCCTTTGCCGCCGCCGGTGATGACAAACGTTTGAGAGGGTGTCGCAGATCCGGTCACCACCTCCACTTTCAGTTTCTGTTGGGAATAGTTATAAGCCAGGCAACCCATATCGAAGGCCACGATGTAAGCTTGTCCTGCGGTGGTGCCAAAGGTTTGGGACAGCGAGCCATTCGGCGCGAGGTTGTTGGTGTTGAAGGCCGCGAGTTGTTTTCCCTCCGATGCAGTGTAGGGCGCTGTCGAGCGCGGCGTGACCGCGCCACTCGCCACCCAGCCGGATAAACCGTTTTCGAAGCCTCCATTGGTGGGCATGACAGCGGCGTTGACAGATGTTGTCGCAAGAACAATCACCGCCAGTCCGGCGGTCAGTGGGGAGCAGAACGCAGGACGGATTCCCGCAGGGCGGGTGATTTTTGTTTTCATGGGAACTCCTTGTTGGGGCGCAGGAGAATACGAGCGGCGCGGATGGTGCCCGCGCTTTTCGGCGATGTTAGGAAATCCACACAGGCTGTAAATCCGCAAAGGCGGATTCTTGATATACGCGGAACTGCTCGCTGGTCCTACGGGAAAGAGGAAGTCGCCTGGCTTCGGGGTTAATCGTGGGATTCCTCCTTCCGTTTTGTGAAATGATCTTGCAGTGGCCGGTTTTGCCAGTATCCGTCAGCCCATCATTCCGAAAAACATGGGAGAAAAAGAATTGATCGAATTGTCGCGCCGCAGAGACGTGAGTGACGGGCGCATGAAGCTTGCGAGGTGGGTGGAATCCACCCCCGTGCAGACCTTCATTGTGGTGGTGATCCTCCTCAATGCGGCGATCCTCGGTTTGGAGACATCTCCGGCCATGATGGCGAAATGGGGTGGTCTGCTCGTCGCGCTCGACAAGGCCTGTCTTGGAGTATTCATCTTGGAAATCGGCATCAAGCTGTATGCCTACCGTGGCATGTTCTGGAAGAGCGGGTGGAATGTCTTCGATGTCGCCGTGGTGGGCATCGCGCTGGCGCCGGGTGCCGGAGCATGGGCGGTCTTGCGCTCGCTGCGTGTCTTGCGGGTGCTGCGTTTGCTCACGGTGATTCCTTCCCTGCGGAAAGTGGTGGCAGCGTTCCTCCACTCCATCCCGGGGCTTTCCGGGGTGGTGGCGGTGATGGCGATCTTTTTCTACACGGCTGGCGTGCTTGCCA
>JALOTR010000117.1 GCA_025457805.1 Akkermansiaceae bacterium
CGAGAATAAACGAATGGGAGATCGGATCGAACATTGCCCGATCCGCAAGGATATGGCGGGTGAGAGTCCAGAGACTGGCTTGTATCTTGTTGAGATAACGTTCCCCGTCGATTTTGTTGTGTCGGAGCTTGTCAGCGACCTCGGAATCGAAGTTTTCCAACAGTGAGGTCCGGGTGTCAGCGAGCTTGGCGTGAATTTCTTCTTCCAATTCCTTTTGCAACGCATCGAAGGAAGCCTGGATCTCATTGGCATGGCGACAGGTTTGATAGATGGTATGGATGCGTTTTTCAAAATCGACCCCAGATTCGAGAATGCCGAGCACTTCGTCAGAAGAACCAAACAGGCCGTCAAACAGCTTCAGTTTGTCCGACAGAAGTTCGTGAACACGCTGGTCGGCGGCGTTTGCACGGTTCAAGAAGTTGATTACCACCACGTCGTGTTTCTGCCCGTAGCGGTGGCAACGGCCGATACGTTGTTCGATTCGCTGGGGATTCCAAGGCGCCTGCCGGACATCGGCAGTGCGCGACCCGGACACTCGGTCGGTGCCTTGGTTGATGGCTCTCCACTCTTCGTAAACCTTTCTCGCTGCGGGATCGTTATTGGAGCCATTGAAGAGAACGATCTCCTCTCCGTAACCCGCCTCAGTGAGGCGGCGGACCAGATAATTCTGGGTGCGGCGGGACTCGGTGAATATGATCGCCTTGTCTGCGGCTCCATTTGCCTGCATGGCAGCGAAGCCCTTGCTCAAGGCCACCAGCAGTGCTTCCCCCTTGGCGTTCTCCTGAATCGAAATTGCTTGGTCCCTGAAGCAAGCGAGTTCGTAAATCTCCGCCTGCAATGCGGCGCGATCCTCGGGCGAGAGGAAAGCAGGTTCTTCCGGGTCTTCCCACTCGTCTGAATCTTCGGAAAATCCTCCATCCGTATCTTCGTCCAGTTCCTCGGCCAATGAGCGTTCGCGAGACTGATCATCCGCCTTGAGGGTCCTCAGCAGACGTCGATGCATCGAATCCAATGCACCTGCGATTGCGAAGGAAGATGACGCGAGAAGTTTCCGCAGTACCAAAGTGATCAATTGCCGCTGGCCTGCCGGCAAGGCCTGCAAATTGTCTCTCTGAAGGTATTCCGAAACCAAGTCGTAGAGTGCGATTTCCTCCTCGGTAGGAGTGAAGTCCTGAGTGATGGCAGAACGAGCCGTGTAGCGGATGTATTCGATGACCTGCCGCCGCAGTGTGCGGAAACAAAATGGAGCAAGTCGCGACTTCAGTTCGGCAAAAGAATCATCGGTTTGGCTCCGGTTGTATTGTGTGGAGAAAGCTTTCTTGTCTCCAAAAGCATGCTCGTCGAGGAATGAGACAAGGCCATAGAGTTCCAATAGATTGTTCTGGAGCGGTGTGGCGGTTAGCAGTATCTTCCGCGAGTTGTGCAATGCGGTGCGGAGTTTGCGGGCATTGATATTGTCCGCTTTGTGGACGTTGCGGAGACGGTGTGCTTCGTCAATGACCACCAGATCCCAAGGCGTGCGAATCAGGAACTCATCCTTGCCCGCCGCAAATGGATGAGAGCAGATGATGATTGTCGGACTCCCCATTGAGGGGCTGTCGAATGGGTTGGAAACACCCGATTTTCTGGCTTTGTTGAAGGATGGTCCTTCGAGGATCGTGGAAGGGAGATAGAACTTGTCTGTGAGTTCGTTCTGCCACTGCTTACGGAGAGAGGCCGGAACAAGTAGGAGGATTCGGTTCTTTCCTTCTGCCCAAAATTGGGACAGGACAATGCCCGCTTCGATTGTTTTGCCGAGTCCGACTTCATCAGCAAGGATAGCCCCTTTTGAAAGTGGCGACTTGAAAGCGAAAAGAGCCGCCTCCACCTGATGAGGATTCATGTCCACTTTCGCATCTGCCAATGTCCCAGCAAATTTCTCGATACTGTTCGCCGGCCCGCGGCGGGTCAGTTCATAGGCGATGTATTTGGCCTGATGGGGAGTGAGCAGCATTTCCACCGCCAAAGCTAGAATATTGACAAGTTGATAAAAGGGAAAACTAAAGTCGGCGAAGGAATTTTTCGGAGATGGCCATTTGTTTGGGGATTCCGGAGCTCCGAAAGCTCTGGAACATTCAAACGATGGCTTGGAGACTCCAGTAGAAAGTTCGACGCCTTTATGGCAAAGCTGGGAAGCCTTCAGGCGAATGTTCCTGAGCCTTCACGGGAAGGTTTTGGTGGGTCCATTTGAAGACTGGAAAGCATTCAAATACAATAGGTGAGAGCATTCCGGGAATGGGGTGGATGCATTCGCCGGAAGGGTAGGGAGGCTCCAATGGAAGCGTTGAGGGCATTCGGGCGAAGGTCAGGGAACTGTCAGATTTGAGATTTCGTCATTTGGCGAATCTTGTGATTTGTTCCTATCAGGAGCCTCAGTTCGACCAAGAGCGCCCAGCCGCTTGTCTGCCACTCCTGTCATGCGTTCGTTTTTCATGGAGATAGGAGTCGCCAGCGATGCGTGGTGACGGGGGTGCCAAACCAGACATTGTCATCCGTGCGACCATCCAACGTTGCGACCGCGCCGATGCCAGGATCTGCCTGAATCCATCGGCCGTTTCCTGCGTAGGCGAGGATGTGGACGCCATTCGTGGTGACTGCGAGATCGCCTGGAACGAGAGATCCGTAGTCCATTTCCTGAATTGTTCCAGTCGTCCCGATCGGACTTGTATAACTCCGATATCCTTCCCCGAGCGCCTTTGCACTGGCATCAAACCACCACTGCTCGGCACAGGCACGAAACGCCCGTCCGTTGAGGTGCTTGATGCCGTATGCCATGAGTGCGTCGCGCAAGGCACGTCGGGGCAATCCTGAGCAGTCGATTCCGCGGGAACTCTCTCCTCCCCAGAAATACTTCGTGCCCTCGAACTCATTCATCCGCCGAACATAATCCAACCTCAATTCCTCTGGATCGATGCGGTCGGCCGGAAGAACGAATGGGATTGCCGCAATGAATGGAAGGAACAAAGCGACGATCCTCAGCGGCTTTCGCTTCCAGACAAGAAAGGTGAGGCCTGCCCACGCAGCAAAGATGGCGCCCAAGAACGCAAGATTGAGAAGTTTGCTATTCACCGGATTGAGCGGGATCACGAAGAATCCCACGATGGCACCGAGAGTGAGAATCAGGATAAGGCGTTTCCACATGGCTTATGGGGCAAATGCATATTCGGTCCACGGCGGGGATGGAAGCCCGATTTTAAAGCAGGAAGTCACCTCGCGTAGGATGTGCTGGCTTCGTTATTGCAATTCGTTTGGATTGGATTCGCAGATCATCATGGTTGGGCCAGATGGATCAATTGCGGGACAGAATCTTTGGGGCTTCCAATCAGTGCTCGACGTCTTCTTGAACGTCTTTTGGCAATCGAAACACGCAAAGTGGACCTTGTGGTCGATGTAGTCGGAGAGCCACAATTTCTTGGTCTAATGGCGGTTGGTTGCACCGGCATGAACATCCCCCGAATCAGCTTGGAACGTTATCGCCGTTTCCCACGCACAGCTGGTTCTTCATTCTTACGCCAATTGCCGAAAATGTCGACGGTGCGCCATTCTTTCTCTTCGGACTTTTCATGCTTCATCAGCAATGTGATGTCATTCTCAGGGAATGCTGGATTCGAAAAAGTAGCCATACCCACAATATCAATGCCTTCTGCCTTCATTACCTTTTGAAACGCTTTAGTGGCTCGCGGATTCCTTTCTTGCTCTTTCCAATCGGGACCAAGGAATTCTTTGAGCTCCTTCTTTAGATCTTCGAAACTGGCATTTGAGGCATACTCATACCGAAACCCAATCACAAGCTTGGGATCTGGCCGATGGATGAGTTTTCCGCCCGCCAATGCTTTGTCCAAGTCTGGTAGGCGATTCGGTAAATCTGCAAGCACAGTAGGGCTTATCGATAGCATTGCGATGACAAGTGCGATCATGGTTTTCATCGGTATTTGGAGCACAGTTGAGTTCATGTCACCTTGTGACTTGATATGGCATTGATTTCGTTAAATGGAAATTTGTCGTCTTGCCTTGATTTTGCCAAGGGTATATTGGGTCGGAGGGTGAGATGACGATGTGATCAAGATACGTGAGGCTGGGTTGATGGGGAGAGACTGAGGGGACAGCGTGGGGCGTTCCGGCGGGGAGCTGGCGGTTCAGTCGCGGGGCCGACGAGGACGTCGGCGCGCCCGGGGAAGCTTCGCGCGTTTCATTGGCTGCGACACTCATCCGTCGTCGCCTATCGGCTATGGCGGGACAAGTAGAGTGACGCTACAGGCTGCGCTGTAGCGGCGTGTCTATGACCGTCGCACTTTTCCCGTGAGGGTGAGGTGTGGATGGGGGACGCGAAGGGAAGAGAGCTTCGCGCGGTTTCTTAGGCTGCGACACTCATAGAGTGACGCTACAGGCATCTCATTGGCTGCGACACTCATCCGTCGTCGCCTAGCGGCTATGCCGGGACAAGTAGAGTGACGCTACAGGCTGCGCTGTGACCGTCGCACTTTTCCCGTGAGGGTGAGGTGTGGATGGGGGACGCGAAGGGAAGAGGGCTTCGCGCGTTTCATTGGCTGCGACACTCATAGAGTGACGCTACATGCGGCTCCCCGCCCCCTGCTCCCTGCTCCCTCACTCCGGGCGTGCTTGTCTCAAGGAGCGGATGCCGCCGATCCAGGTGGTGGCCATGATGAGGATGAGGGCGAGGGTGAAGACAGGGGAGGCGTTGCCATCGATGAGGTCGTCGTTCACGGTTTTTCCCCACATGTAGTGGCAGAGGAGGGCTCCGCAGGCGATGACGACAAAGGTGAAGGACCCAAAGAGGAGTCGGCCTTTTTTGGAGGGGTTGTCGAAGACCATGCCGCCGGGGACGGCCGCGCCCATGAGGGCACCGCCGAGGAAGGCGAAGCCGATGGGCAGGACGGTGACGCCGGCGATGAGGACGATCATGCCGCCAAAAAACAGGCTGCCGACGAAGAGACCGTCGCGTTTTTCCGAAGGACTGAGGGTGAGGCGGGCGAGGGGATCCTTGAGCAGGAGGAAATGGCCGAGGCCATTGGCGAGCCAGGCTCCGAAGCAGAAGAGGATGTAGGCAACAATCAGCGGGACCGCGGCCAGCGGGTGGATGGCGGCCAGTGCAGCGCGGCCGAAGCGGTAGGCGATGTAGAGGCCGATGATGATGAGCCACTGGTTTTTCTCCGAATAACTCTGGAGGAAAAACGACCATTTGAGAAAGAGGCGATAGAGCAGCGAGCGCGCCTTGTAGGCTTCCCGCAGGCCGAGGCGGGCGTGTTCGAGTTCCGGGTTGAGGCGCAGCGATTCGCGGAAAAGCTCCTCTGCTTTCTTGCGCTGCCCCTGATGGAGGGCGGTCCAGCCGGAGGTGGCGAAGGTCCACGCGTTTTCAGGATCGCGGGCGAGGTGGCGGTCGATTTCCACCTCGGCTTCATCGAAGCGGCGTTGCAGGCGGAGGACGGTGGAAAGGAGATTGGAGGCGGAGGAGAAATCGGGATCGAGCGACAGCGCGTGGCGGGCGGCTTCCTCGGCATCGGCGAGTTTGTGAAGTCCCAGCAGCGCGGAGCCGCGGCAAAACCAGGAGAACGGGATCTCGGGGTCGAGTGCGATGGCTTGGTCGGCGGCTTTCAAGGCCTCTGCTTCGCGATCGAGTTGGGTGAGCAAGGCGGAGTGGACGGCATGGGCGAGGGCGGAATCCGGTCCGAGGGCGAGGGCGCGCTGGATGTCCTCGATGCCTGCCTTGGCATTGCCGCCCTGGTCGAGGCGGGTGAGGGCGAGCTCGAAATGGCCGCGGAAATCATCGGGATCCCCGGCGAGGTGTTGGCGCAGGGTGGCGATGGCCTCCTCGTAGCGGTTCCGCTCGCGATAGAACCGGGCTTGATCGAGGAGGGTGTTCATTTTTTAAGGCCGAGGTAGATGAGCACGTCATCGTAGAATCCGCTCTGGTTGGCGTAGAGGGCGTAGTTTTTCGCGCTCTCGAACCATTTGCGGGTGGAGGGTTTCACGTCCTTGCAGGCGTTGAGCAGCATTTTGCCGCCCACGGGGACGAGTGCGCCCTTTTTCATGGCCTCGGTGAGGGCGGCCTCGGTGGCGAGGTCGAAGACGGCCTTGAGATCCGCTCCGGAAAATCCCTCGGACTTTTTGGCGATCTGGGCCGGGTCGAAATCGACGAGTGGCTTGCCCCGGGCATGGATGCGGGCGATTTCCTCGCGGGCAGGGCCATCCGGCGGCGGCACAAAGACGAGCCGATCAAAGCGGCCGGGGCGCATGAAGGCGCCATCGACGTGCCAGGGAGCGTTGGTGGCACCAAGAATCAGCACGCCGTCATTCTGGGAACGCGAGCCGTCGAGTTCATCGAGAAACTGGTTGATGATGCCGCGTCCGGAGGATTGGCGCATGTCGCGGCGATCGGCGGCGAGAGCGTCGATTTCATCGAAGAACAACACGGAAGGAGCGGCCTTGCGGGCGAGTTCGAAGATCTTGTGAAGCTTCTGCTCGCTCTCGCCGATGTACATGTCGAGCACGTGGTGGAGGCCGATGGAGAAAAACGAGGCATTGATTTCGCCGGCCGTGGCGCGGGCGAGCAGGGTTTTGCCGCAGCCGGGCGGGCCGTAAAGCAGGACGCCGCCACCGGGTTTCTTGCCATAGGCAGCGAAGAGTTCCGGGTTTTTGAGCGGGTGGATGATTTTCATCCGGATGTCTTCCTTCACCTTGTCCATGCCGCCGACGTCTTCGAAGCGGATATCGGCCTTGACGCGGAATTCGAGGTCAAGTTCGCGCGCAGTCACGGCGTCCATGCCGGTGAAAAGCGGGTCATCGTCGTCGTTGTCATCGTCGTCATCGATTTCGATGGGGCCGTTGGCGGTCATGGCGCTGCGCTTGCCGCCGCCGGCCTTGAGGATGGCGGCGAGCAGTTCGTCATCCGCGACCGAGCGGTCGAGCGCTACGGCCTTGTCGTAGTATGCGCGGGCGGCTTGGGCTTCCTTTTCATCCAAGGCGATGCGGGCGCGCAGCAGCCAGGCGGCGGCGAAATCCGGCTTCATCGCGCAGAGAGCATCGAGCCGGACGACGGCTTCCGAGGTTTCGCCAGCCATGTCGATGAGCCGCGCGATGCCGAGCAGGGCTTCCGGGTGGTCGGACTGGAGCTGGACCACACGATCCAGGCAGTTTCTCGCATCCAATAGTTCAAATTGGTCTTCGTGCAGTTTCGCCACCATGAGCAACAAGGGGATGTTGTCCGGCGATGCTGCGAGGGCGAGCTTGAGCGCTTCCAAATTCATGGGAAGAGACAAGCAGGGCAGGGGCTTGAAGCAAGCTTTCGATGGTGAAAGCAGCGCGATGCGCGGAGATCACTCGGTCTTGGCGACGTAATCGACGACCAGCACCTTGTCGATGACCCCCTTGAGGCCGGCGACGAATTTCTTGTGCTCCGGGTGGGGGATATAGGCTTCGAGGTCGGCCTTGTTCTTGAAGGTGACGAAGAAACAATGGGTGAAACCATCCGCTTTGCCTTCCGGGCTGACGTTGGTGCCCCACTCGTAGTCCTGGATGAGGTCGATCTTGCCTTTGAGAGCGGAGAAGGCTTTTTCCACTTTCTGGACTTCTGCGGCGGGGGTGCCGTCCTTGAATTTGAAGAGTACGATGTGGCGATAGGGAGCTTCGGCGGCCATGGTGGAGCAGAGGGTGAACAGGTAGAGGCAGGTGATGGAGAGGAGGCGGGACATGGGAGTTAGGAGCGTGGAGCGTGGAGCGTGGAGAGTGGAGAGTGGAGAGTGGAGAGTGGAGAGTGGAGCGTGGAGCTGGGAGCTGG
>JALOTR010000118.1 GCA_025457805.1 Akkermansiaceae bacterium
GCCGCTCACTTTCAAGGCTCCGTCTTCGACCGTGAAGCAACCCGGCGTCTCCTCATTCGACTTCCAACCACTGAGGTCCTTGCCGTTGAAAATCGATACAAACCCTTCACCCGCCATGGCGGACGACACCCACATTCCGACGGCGGCTGCCATCCATTTCGTTAAATTTTTCATTTTTGATGTTATCTATTTTGGTTTCATTCTTGTCCAGCAGGGCTTGCAGATTCCACCGCTCGGACGGATAGATTTTCCAGTCGTTTCGATGACGGTCGATCGATGGGGTGGAAAGTCCTTCAAGTGAGCTTCGGCTCCCATCCGTTGCGGTATTGGCGTTTGATCAAACTCTCCACTTCCGACAAGCCACGGGCATTTAGATTCCGGGTATCCCAGTCGATTTTTTTGTCGAGGCGGACGGCGAGGTTGCCAGCCAGCACCATTTCGGTGAGCGGGCCGGCCTGATCCTCGAAATTGGACACCGGCTTGGGACCCTCGCCGCGGATCGCAAGGCAAAGTTCCCGGGTGGGGCCGCCTTTGACGCGTTCGAAGACTTTCGGAATGCTCCGGGCTTTTTCCATGAGTGATTCCGGAAAGAGGACGGGGGCCGTGCTGCAGTAGGCGTCATTGAAGAAAATGATGCCCTCGCTGCCGATGAAGACCTGGCCGAACTGGGGATTGAGTTTGACGTCGGCGGGAAGTCCGGGAGGACGGACGAAGTCTTTGTCGGTATTTGGATCCGCGACTCCATCCTGCCAGAACACCTTGACGGCGGCGCGTTTCCCCTTGGCCGGGAAATGATAGACGAGACTGGAGCGCTTCGGCGCGAAGGTATCATCGAACTCCGAGACCTTGCTGGCCTCGACGATAAAATCGCCCTTGAGATCGAGCGCCCAGAACGCGGAGTTCATGCAGTGGCAGCCGATGTCACCAAGCGCACCGCAACCGTAGTCCCAGAAACCACGCCATGCGAACGGATGGATCGCTGTGCTGTAAGGACGGTCAGTCGCAACTGTGCCTTGCCATACATCCCAGTTGAGTGTGTCCGGAACAGGTGCCGGCGGCAATGCGATGCCGGGGCCCTGCGGCCAGATCGGGCGGTTCGTCCAGTAGTGGACTTCTTTTACCTCGCCGATCAACCCTGCCTCGATCCATTCGCGAAGCAGGCGGGTGCCCTGCATGGTGGCCCCCTGGTTTCCCATCACCGTCAGCACTCCCTTTTCCTTGGCGTAGTTGGCAAGAGCACGGGTTTCCCAAAGATTGTTAGATAATGGTTTCTGGACCATGACGGGCTTGCCGAGGCGGATCGCTTCCATGGCGATCGGGAAATGCATGTGGTCGGGAGTCGATACGGTGACCACATCGATCTTGTCAGCGACCTCGGCGAACATCTCGCGGTAGTCGGAGAAAAATCGGGCATCGGGAAATTTCTCCATCGCCTCCCCCGCCTTGGTCCGGTCCACATCGCAAAGGAAAGCGATCCGGTTGCCGGGGGCGATTTCGGAGATGTCGCTGCGGCCCTTTCCTCCACAGCCGATCGCGGCGACGTTGAGGGCGGCCGGAGCCTCCTTGCCGAAGAGAAGGTTCGGGGCGAACAATCCGCCGGTCAGAGCGGTGGCGGACTTGAGAAAATGGCGGCGACTGGTGGACGGATTCATGATCATAGATAATCTTCAGGATTAGGGAATGCTGGGTTTAGGGTGTTTCCGTGGAAAGCATACGGAAATTTCCAAGCGAGGCACAGTCCTCAAAACGACGACAATCTCACGGGTTTTATTCACTGCTCCAAATTCAATGACAAATCACGCAATCTCAACTTCCTGGTAGGGTAACCTGCAGAACCGTCGATTCACATGCCGCTTGGAGCGGGGCTGCGCTGCGGGGAACCAAGATGAACTGGCCCTTGTTGTAGCGCCGTCCTTCAGCGCTCATGAGGGTGCCTTCGGCCACCGATAGAATGGAGAACTTCGTGCGGTCGGGATTGCCGATGGTTTCCCCTGAGGCGAGCGATTTCTTGTCCGTCCTGAAGTATTCGCAGTTTGCGAGGTTATCGCCGTCGGGGAGATCCATCGCGGGCTCGAAGTCATCGAAGTCGATGCTGGCCATCGACTGATCGACGTGGAGTTGCCGGGGTTTGCCATTGAGACCAAGGCGGTTCCAGTCGAAGACGCGATAAGTGGTGTCCGAGTTCTGCTGGATCTCATGGATCAAGAAGCCTGCGCCAATGGCGTGAAGGCGGCCGGAACGGATGAAGATGGAATCGCCGGGCCGCGGTGTGACGGCATGCACGCATTGCTCGACGCTGCCGCCCTCGATGGCCTTCTCGAAATCCGCCCGGGTGATGCCTTGCTTCAGGCCGACGTAGAGTTTTGCGCCGGGTTCGCAGTCTGCGATATACCACATCTCGGTTTTCGGTTCGCCACCAAGTTGCGAGGCGAGATGGGCGGGCGGATGAACTTGGATCGAAAGATCGTCGCGGGCGTCCAAGACCTTGATGAGAATGGGAAAACGCGGATACTTTTCGTATCCGGTGCCGAAGATCTCCTCGCGGCGGGCGGTCCAGAGTTGATGCAGCGTTTGACCGGCGAGCGGTCCCTCATCGACGACAGATTGTTCTCCCTCACGATCAACGATTTCCCATGACTCGCCATAGGGTTTGTCGGGATCGGGCAGGCTGCGATGATAGACGCGTACGAGCTCGCGCCCGCCCCAAACGCGTTCCATGTAGAGTGGCTTGAAGGTGATTGGATTCATTTTGGATAGCGAGCGTTAGAAGGTTTGGCCTGTTTACAGCAGGCTGATGGTTGCGGGTTGTCAATCTTTCAGACTCACGTTGCGAATCACTTTGCCAAGACCAGATTTCACCCGGCTTTCCGGCCCTGATGCCCACTTGGTGAGTGGATCCGAAGTCATTTCAAAAGTCAGCTCCCCGCCGTCGGCGATCTGCGGGTGCAGGAGATAGGTCTTGTTGAATTCCGCGTCATTCAGGCTGGCGCTTCGAATGTAGGGACGTTGAGGGCCATTGGTCTTTGCGTTGATGACGAAGGTTTTCCCGTTAGGCAGGTGGATGGTGGCCTTGTCAAAGAGCGGGCTACCGATCTGGTACTCGGTGGTGCCCGGGCAGACCGGATAGAAGCCAAGCGCGCTGAAGACATACCAGGCCGACATCTGGCCGGTGTCCTCGTCGCCGCAGAAACCGTCGGGCGTGGGGTGATAGAGACGGGTCATCACCTCGCGCACGCGCGCCTGGGTTTTCCACGGCTGGCCGGCGTAGTTATAGAGATATGGCATGTGTTGGATCGGCTGGTTGCCGTGGGCGTATTGGCCCATGTTGAGCGCAACCATCTCGGTCATCTCGTGGATCATGTGGCCGTAACTGCCGACATTCACATCCGGCGGCGTGAAGAAGACAACGTCAAGTTGGCGGGCGAAGGCCTCCTCGCCGCCGAAAAGCTTGATCAGGCCGGGGACGTCCTGGAAAACGCTCCATGTCCAGTGCCATGAGTTGCCTTCGGTGAAGGGGCCGCCCCACTCGACAGGATCAAAATTATCCGACCACGACCCATCGGCCTTGCGGCCGCGCACGAGACCGAGTTTCGGATCAAAAACGTTTTGGTAGTTCATCGCGTCCTTGGCGAACTCGTCGGCCTCGGCGTGGCGGCCAATGGCACGGGCGAGCACGGCGGCACAGAAATCGCCATAGGCATACTCCAATGTCTTGGCGGTAGCTTCCTTGAACCCGGGAAACGGCACCCAACCGTTTTTCTGATAGGGCCCGGCACCATCGCGGCCGATCGAGCGAATTTCACCGGGGGGCTGTGTGTTGGCATCATGGACCATGGCGTCCACCGCCTTGTGGGCATCGAAGCGGGTGATGCCCTTGACCCAAGCATCGGCCATCAGCGAGAACGAGTGGTTGCCGATCATGCAAGGGCGGTGGCCAGGGCTCGACCATGATGGCAGCCAACCGCTTTGCTCGTAGGCAGCCAGATTTCCTCGCAGGATTTCCGCGCTGATTTCCGGGAACAGCAGATTGTAAAGCGGATGCGAGGCGCGGAAGGTGTCCCAGTAGCCGGTATCGGTGTAGAGCGTGCCGGAATAAATCTTGCCATCGTAGGGACTGAAATAGACCGGCTTGTTGTTTTCGTCGAATTCGAAGAATCGGTGGGGGAAAATGACACTTCGATAGACCGCGCTGTAAAAAGTGCGGCGTTGTTCCTCGGTGCCGCCCTCGATTCGGATGCGATTGAGCGTGGAATTCCATGTCTCATCCGCTGCAGCAAGAACGGCGTCGAAATCACGCCTGCCGATTTCGCGGTCGAGATTCCGCTGCGCTTGGTCAGGACTGATGTAGGACGAGGCGACCTTGCAGGTGATGGCCTCACCCTTGCCGACCTTGAACTTCAGATACGCGCCGACGTGTTCGGCGGCGAGTTTGGGCTTACCCTCATGGATGGCTTCCGGCGTCCAAGTGCCGAGCGCGGTGAAGGAGCGGTCGAACTCAATCACGAAGTAGTTGGCAAAATTCTTTGGCACACCGCCGACGTGGCTGCGGCAGATGCCGACGATCTTGTTTTGCTCCGGTAGTATCTCCACTTCGGAGCCTTTGTTGAATGCATCGAGCACGATGTAACCATCGCCGCTCTCCTCGAAGGTGAAACGAAAACTCGCAGCCCGCTCAGTGGGAGTCACCTCCATCTTCGCCTTCCATGTATCAAGGCGGACGCTGTAATAACTTGGCCGCACGATCTCGTTCTCATGGCTGAATTCCGAGGCGCGATCCTCTTCCGTCACGGCGAGTTTACCGAACACCGGCATCAGCGAGAAATTCGCATAGTCACCGATCCACGGACTGGGTTGGTGCGTCTGGCGGATGCCACGGAGTTTGTTCTGACGGTATTGATAGAAAAACGGATCTTTCGCCGGCTGGGTATAGGGTGCCCATTTATTCATCGGGAAGGGCAGCGAAATGGCCGGATAGGTGTTGCCATGCGAGAACTCGCGCACGGAATCCGTGCCTTGGAGGGGATTCGCGAGGTGGACCGGACTGATGGGTTCTGCCCCTATCAGGGCCGCCGCGCCAGCGCAGAGTGACATCAGGACAAGTCGCTGTGTATTCATCGTTTGAATTCGTCGCATGGTTGAGATGTGGGAAAGCCTGTCATTTCCGGCTGAAACCGCGCGCTTGGTCACCGCTCAGAATTCCAGTTAGATCACGAACGAGTTCCGGGTGATCCGCCGACACATCGTGTGTCTCGCCGGGATCATTCCTGAGGTTGAAGAGTTGGGGGTGGCCGGGATCTTCCGGGGACTTGCGCCGCTTGCCGTCCTTGGCTGCGATGCCGCCGCTGCTTGCGATCAATTTCCAGGGGCCCTTGCGGATGGCATACACGCCCTTGGCGCTTTGCAACAGCAGGTGCGGACGGATCGGGGATTTCGCGTCACCTAACAAGACCGGCAGGAAATCATAACTGTCCGGACCCGCCGCATCTGGTGTGGGTGGCGGCAGCAGGGTGTTCACCACCGCCGCCAACGTGGCCAGATAATCGACCGCACCCACGACCTGATCCGAAGTGGACCCCGGTTGGATGTGGCCCGGCCAGCGGGCGATCCATGGAACACGGAACCCGCCCTCCCAGACATGGTGTTTTCCACCGCGCAAGGGACCGTTGATTTTCAATCCGGCGGCGGCAGCCTGCTCTTCCGCGCTGCCCGGTTTGCCCAGCACGCCGCCGTTGTCGCTGGTGAAGAACACCAGTGTATTGTCTACGAGTTTCAGGCGCTCCAAGGTGTCGAGGATGCGGCCGACGCTGCGGTCCAGATCGTGGATGAAATCGCCATAAGGTCCCGCCTTGCTGGTGCCTGCCGACTCCGCGGAAGGCGTGATTTTCTCATGCACGGCGACAGGGGCAAAATGGAGAAAGAAGGGTTTGGCAGGTGTTTGTTTTTCCAGCCATGACACCGCTTGATCCGCCAAGACACCCTCTGTTTTCGGGTCTTCGCGTTGCGGAGCATCGAGGCCGATGTTACCGGGGCTGGGTGTGAGTTGAGTGGAGCGCAGGCCGAAGACTTTGTGATCCTCGACAAACGCGCGGGTGACATCGTTGTGGTTCTGCGGCACGGCGAACTGATAGTCGAATCCGAGCTCCAGCGGACCGGGTTTCAGTTCCTGGGTGTAATCCACCCGCTTGGCCGAGCCATAGCCGAGATGCCATTTACCAATCATGGCAGTCGCATAGCCTTTTTCCTTGAGCAAGGAGGCGACGGTCGGACGCGTGGGCTCGATGAGGAGCGGGTCGAAGGTGTTGACCACTTCCCCGCTGTTCAGGGAGGACCGCCAGCAATAACGGCCGGTGACCACAGCATAGCGGGTGGGCGAACAAACCGAACCGGTCGCATAGGCATCGGTGAAGCGCATGCCCTCGTGCGCCAGGCGGTCGATGTGCGGCGTGCGGATCAAGCCCGGGGCCGCTCCATAACAGCCCACGCTGCCATAGCCAAGATCATCGGCGAGAATGATGATGATGTTGGGGTAGCCGTTTGGCGCTGCGGAGTGTGCTAGATGACCACCTAACAACAATACCCCGAGGCATAGGAATTTGATCAGATGATATTTCATGGTGAATCGCTTTTACCACGGCCCTCAGGAGTGATCTCTTTGAACATCGCATCCTCGGGATCGGCATACCCAGCGGGGAAGGCCGGATTGCCGGACTTGGCGGGACTCTCCTTGAGCCATTGCTTGGTCTCGGCGTTATTTTTGATCATGGCATCCCTTTGTGCCCGGGATTTCGTGTTTTTGAGTTCATAGGCATGGCTTGCATCATAGGCTTCTTCCGCCTCAGGGCCGGGGTCGCGGGTTTCAAGCATCCATTGGTCCAGTCGCGCGCGCAGGGTTTCCAGCGTGGCGCGGTGTTGCGGGTCGTCTGCTAGATTGCGGGTTTCAAATGGATCCGCCCGCACATCGTAGAGTTCCTCCTTGGGGCGGGTGGGCGAAAACAGGAGTTTCTCGTGCAGCGGGCTCAACCTGCGCTGGGCATGCAGTTCGCGAAGCCGGATGACAGTCGGCTTCGCGTCCTTGTAGGCACTGGGTTGGAGCATGGGGCGCAAGGGATAGAAATTGCGGATGTATTTGAACTGTTCCGTGCGCACGCTGCGAATGCGATCCACCGTCACATCACAGCGATCACGGGCGCCAAAGACGGCGTCACGCCTTTGATAATCCTTGGCAAAAATGTCGCGGCCCTGCATCCAGGATGGCACCGGCAGGCCCGCCCAGGCCAGTGAGATGGCAGCCATATCGATGTGCTCGATCAGATCGGTGCGCACTCCTCCGCGGGCGATGCCCGGTCCGCGCACGATGAACGGCGTACGAATTCCCTCGTCATAAAGGAACTGTTTTCCACGCGCGTTGCTGATGCCATTGTCGCCCATGAAGATGATGAGGGTC
>JALOTR010000119.1 GCA_025457805.1 Akkermansiaceae bacterium
ACGCATTTGATCATCGAGTCTTCTACTTCGAGGATTTCTTCGTCCGGGTCCATGGGTTGGAAAATTTGAAATTTGAAATCTGAAATTTGAAATTCGAAGGATTACTCGCCGTGAACGAGAGTGCCGATCGGTTGGCCGCGCAAGGCGTGGGAGAGATTTCCTTCCGGGGCTAAATCGAAAATGATGATCGGAATGTGATTGTCCATGCACAAACTGAAGGCCGTGGTGTCCATCACGTTGAGGCGCTTGGAAATGCACTCGTGGAAGGTGACGGTCTCGTAGCGCACGGCATCCGGATTCTTGCGCGGATCCGAATCATACACGCCATCGACCTGAGTCGCTTTCAGGATCACATCGGCTCCCATTTCGCTGGCGCGCAGGGCGGCGGTGGTGTCCGTGGAGAAGAAGGGATTGCCGGTGCCGGCGGCGAAAATGACCACCTTGCCCTCATCGAGTTGGCGCTCGGCTTTGCGGCGGATGAAAGTTTCCGCGACGTTTTTCATCTCGATGGCCGACTGCACCACACAACTGACACCCTGGTGCTGAAGCGCACCTTCGAGAGCGAGGGCGTTCATCACGGTGGCGAGCATGCCGACGTAATCCGCGGTGGCGCGGTCCATGCCACGGGCGGAGGCGCTGGCACCGCGCCAGAAATTTCCACCACCCACCACCACGCCGAGTTGGAGGCCGGAGTCCACAGCTTCGCGGATTTCCAGGGCGATGCGTTCGACGATTTCCGGCGAAATGTTGTCCCGGGAATTCGCCCCTCGCAGGGCCTCTCCGCTGAGTTTGAGAATGGCGCGCTTGAAGGGACGGGGATCTTTGGGACGTTGGGGCATGCTGGCTAGGGGCTGCGGAATGAAAGCGGAATCCCCCCCGATTTGAAAAGGCAAAACACGGAATCAATTTTCCGGCGGCGCATCCCCCACGGTGAAGCGGGCACCGAGGTCCTTGAGGTTTGCCCGGCTCTCGTCCGCGCCCTCAATGACCAGCGTCACGGCGAGCGGCTGCGTTTGCGGGGCCTGATAGGCTTCGAGCGTCTTGCGCAGCGCGACGATCGCCAGTTTGAGGATCTGCCGGGCGGTGAGGTCGATTTCCGTCGGGATGGCCATTTGCGCCACGTCGAGCCGCACAATCAGGCCCTCGGTGGTCATTTCCCCGCTGATGCCAATGTTGCAGATCACCAGCAAATTGGCCTCCTGGACCTTGTAATTCGGATTGTTGGTGGGCACCAGATGCGGGCTGCGGATGGCATCCACGAGCACCTCGGGAAAGGCCCCGGTCATGGCCATCGGGCGGGACATCACGCAGGCTTGCAGGGCTTCGCCGGTATCGGAAATCGCCTCATCGCCATCCGTGCCATGCAGGCTGAGTGGCTCGAAAACCGGCACCACCATGATCGTGGTTGCCTGCGCACCGACCCAGCCGAGCCATGCCACCATCATTGCCGCCAAGAGCGTTTTCATGGCAGGAATCTGCCAGAAACTCCACGGAATGCGAGGCGAATTCCCGCCACCCGGGCCATGCCCGCGACAATTCTTGTGACGGCCGTCACGAGAATTGTCGCGTCGCTCGGTTTCCTCCGGGTCCGCGCTTGCAAAGCGGCTCGCTCCGCGCTTGTCATGGCGCATGGAAAATTTGGCCAAGGCACGCTTTGTGATCGAAACGGAAATCGAGGGCCTGCGCCGCATGTCGAGCAACCTGGACGGCCAATTCGTCGAAGCCGTCCGGATCCTCCATCACACGCTCGACAACCGCGGCAAGATCGTGGTCGTGGGTGTGGGGAAATCCGGAAACATCGGCCACAAAATCGCCGCCACGCTCAACTCCACCGGCGGCACGGCGGTGGTGCTGGATTCGCAGAACGCACTTCACGGCGATCTCGGCCTGCTTTCCGATGGCGATGCGGTGCTCGCGCTTTCCTACTCGGGCGAGACCCGCGAGTTGTTGGATCTCCTGCCTTTCATCAAGCGCTTCGACGTCAAAGTCATCGCCCTCACCGGCAAGCCAAGTTCCACCTTGGCGCGGCTGAGCGAGGTGACCTTGGACACCTCGGTGGCGCGCGAGGCCTGCCCGCTCAATCTGGCTCCCACGTCCTCCTCCACGGCGATGCTGGTGATGGGCGATGCGCTGGCGATGGTCCTGCTGGAGTCGCGCGGATTTACCGAAGAGGACTTCGCCCGCTTTCATCCTGGCGGCTCGCTCGGGCGGGCGCTGCTCACCCGGGTCTCGGACATCATGCGCTCCGATCTCGAACTCCCCACCGTGGATGAATCGGCGGATGTGTTCGAAGCACTGGATGCGATGAACCGCGTCCGTGCCGGGGCGTGTTTGATCCTCGATGCCCAAGGCGGACTGGCAGGGATTTTCACCCACGGCGACTTTGCCCGTGGCTTCCGGGCGGATCCCTTGCTGGGGGAAAAACCGGTGGCCGGGCTCATGACCCGCAAGCCGATCACCGTGCAATCGGATGCACTCGCCGTGGAGGTTCTCAAAACCCTCGGCAAAAACCGCATCGATGACATCGTGGTGCTCAACTCAGGTGGCAAACCCGTGGGACTGATCGATACGCAGGATCTCGCCAGATTGAAGATCGTGTGAGGGGGGGCTCGGTTATCAGTTATCAGATTTCAGATTTCAGATTTATATATGAAGATTACTCCATACACAGGTGGGTTTGTGCAGACGAATGGTTATCTGGTGGAAACGCCGGATGGCAATTTCCTGATTGATGCACCGGAGGGAGTGGCGGAGTGGGTTGAGGGAAAAGGCGTGCGTGTGGATGATGTGTTGCTGACGCATCAGCACTACGATCATGTCATGGACGCGGCAGCTCTCAAGGCAGGCGGAGCACGGCTGCATGCGTATGCGCCGTATTCCACGGAGCTGACGCTGGAGACTGCCGTCCGCGCGATGGGCATGCCGATTTCGGTGCTGCCCTATGAGATCGATGCCTTGCTCGATGTCGCGCAGCCATTGAAATTGGCAGGCATGGAAATCCGCATGGCCCATGTGCCGGGGCATGCCACGGATGGAGTGATCTTTTATCTAACAGATGCCGGCCTGGTGTTTTCCGGCGATACCTTGTTCGCGGGTTCGATCGGTCGCACGGACCTTCCGGGTGGCAGCACGAAGCAGTTGTTGGAAGGCATCGACCAACATCTCATGTCATTGCCGTCCGAAACCCGTGTCCTGTCCGGTCACGGACCTGCCACCACGATCGGGCGTGAGGCGGCGGGAAATCCGTATCTTGAGTAAGACTCAGATCTGGTTGCCGGCATCCTCACCCACGATCACTGCGGATTGTGGCGATTGGGAATTTCCCAAACCGGGAATCACGCGGCGCACCAGTTTCTTGAGACCGGACTCCGCGGAATCGACTTCCGCCTCACCTTGGCGGAGGGCTTTTTCCCATGCCGGAGCGAAACCGGGGGCTTGTTCGCGCATCGTGCGGATGGCGATTTCGTAGATGTGGAGTTGGCGTTGCTCGGCGCGGCCGGGCTTGCTTTGGAGGGCGGCGTTGTTCACGCGCAGCGTTTCGTTTTGCAGGCGCAGCGATTTCAGCTCCTCTTCGAGGGCGGCATTGCCGGTGGCGTTGATCTTGAGCTGGGTGTTGAGATGGCCTTGGAGCTCCTTGATTTCCGTTTCCACGCGCTTCAATTCCCGCGCGGCCTGGCGGCGGGCGGTGAAGGCGGATTTCCAGATGAAACCAGCCACCAGTAGGCCCAACAGGAGGCCCCAGGTGAACGGATTTTGGAGGGCGGCATTGAGAAATTCCATGGGAGTGGTGAGTGGGAAAAGTGGGTGGGAGAAATTCAGGGTTTCTTCGGCGATGCCTGCGAAGTGGCGGCAGGAGCCGGGGCAGGGGAGTCTTCGCTCTCTTTTTCCTTCTCAGGAACGGAGGGCTCGCCAGCATCCTTGAGGGCAGCCTTGATCGTATCCGTGATGTCCGGAGCGGTTTTGCTGTAGAGCACGAAGGGGACGGAGGTGTTGGTGTGCCCGGAGCTGTCGAACACGATCTCATAGCCCTGCTCCTTGGCGATTTTTTGGGAAATCTCAGTGATTTTCCCAAGCGAAGCCCGCATCCCGGCGACCATCTTCTTGTTGATGAGTTTTTCCTGCTCGGTGCGGTAGCTTTCGAATTCTTTCTGCAGCGTCTGGGCTTCCTGGCGCTTGATTTCGTAGTTCCGCGCCAGTTTTTTGCCGGTGGCGTCGTCGAGCGGGTTGTTTTTGTCGGAAAGGCGGGATTGGAGGCCTTGGAGTTCGTTGATGATTTTCCGGAGTTCTTCCGCCCGGGCATCCTTCATGATCGCATCGCGCTCCTGCTTGATTTCAGCTTGGCGGGTGGCGGTGGAAACGAGCTGGGAGTAAACATCCTTCACCCGGACCAGGGCAAAACGCGGTGCCGCGGATGCGGTCAGCATGGTGGCGGCCAATGTAAGCGCGATGGGGAGGAAGCGGTTCATGTGCCCGTGAAAGCTGCCCCAGAATCGCCCCCCTGTCGATACCGGATGCGTGGAGTGCTGCAGCCTGCTGCCGCTTTGAATAGCCAGCCTGCTGGCAAGGATTCGAAATCTCCGCTAGCCCTGTGACTCGCAGCAGGCTGCGAACCCGAAAGCTACAGCTGGCTGTAGCAGTCCAAGGCCACGGCCACGTCTCCTCACTGTGACTTGATCTCTGCGTCGGAGGCCCCGATCACTTGTCCCTCTTGAAACGGAGCACGCGTTCGCCTTCGCGGGAATAGTCAAGGCGGTCGCGGGCTTGGATTTCGAGATAGGCGGGATCTTCGCGGAGGGCGCGGAGTTCGATGCGGCGGTGGTCGCGCTCGGCCGTGACGGCGCGTTCGCGTTCGCGGGCAAGGGTCAGTTTGGCTTCAAGCTTGTCGAGGGCCCGGCGCTGGGGAAATGCGGTGGCCACGACCACGAACCCGAGCGAGAGGCAGCAGGCAAGGAGCGCAAGCTTGCCCGCGCCCTGGATGAACCGCGTGCGGGCCTCCAGACGCGTCAATTTCTCCGCTTCCATGCGTTTTTTCGACATCCTCTGAGGGGAGAAATCCCTAATGAGCGGGAAATGTCAAGATTTCTCAAGGATTGAGCCAGGGTCATTCCATCAGGGAGGGCGTGTGCTTAAATCGAAAATAGGAACCACAGATTACACGGATTACACGGATTGGATTGGGACGAAGATTCTGAAAAACCCAAAAACCAGCCTTTGGTGACGGCTTGCGTATGATCTGAAACAGGATTCCCTTCTGAAAATCCGCGGAATCTGTGCAATCCGTGGTCAAAAAATGCCTCATTATTCCTGAATCAGCCGCCCTGTGGAATGAGCTCATCACTTGACCCATTCGGCAGTAGGGGCAAGGTTCCCGCCATGTGGTATCTGGTCGGCACGGCGCTCGGGGTGATCCTGGTGGTGGGCATCCTCGCTTTGGCGAGGGCGATCACGAATTGGTATGCGGACCGGTGATGGGGCGAGGAGCTTGGAGCTTGGAGCTTGGAGTTAGCGGTTGGAGGCTTTTTGGAGGAGGCGGAGTTTTTCGAGGGCGGCGCCGGATTGGATGACTTCCTTGGCGAGTTGGATGCCATCGCCCATGTCATCGGCGAGGCCGGCGCAGGCGAGGGCGGCACCGGCATTCATGAGGACCATGTCGCGCTTGGGGCCGGTTTCCTTGCCGGAAAGGATGCCTTCCAGAATGATGGCGTTGGTTTTGGCATCGCCGCCCTGGAGTTCGTGGACTTCCGCGTGCGTGAGTCCGAAATCGCGTGGGCGCACCTCCTCGTCGGCGATGTCCTGATAGAGTCCGGATTTGCAAATGCGGGTGGAGCCCATCAGCGAGACTTCATCCACCGAGCGGCCATCGCCGGTGGTGCCGTGCACGACCCATGCGCTGTCGCGGCCAAGGCGTTGCAGGATTTCCGCAAAGGCCGGGCAGAGTTCGCGGGTGAACACGCCGACCAATTGGCACTGCGGTTTGGCGGGGTTGAGCAGCGGGCCGATCAGGTTGAAAATGGTTTTCACTCCCTTGGCCGCAAGCGCCTTGCGAACCCCCACCACGGCCTTGAAGGCGGGATGATAGATCGGCGCAAACATGAAGCCGACTCCTGCTTCCTCGATGCAGCGGCGGAAATCATCGACGCACAGATCGATGCGGACACCGAGTGCCTCCAACACATCCGCGCCGCCGCTTTTGGACGTGATGCCGCGGTTGCCATGTTTCACAACCACGGCCCCAGCGGCGGCGGCGACGAACATCGCGGTGGTGGAGACGTTGAAAAGATCGAGCTGGTCACCGCCCGTGCCGCAGACATCCAGCGTGGGCCCGTCGAGTTCCAGAAGTCCGAGATGGGGTTCCACGGCGTGGCCGAGGAAGGCTTCGACAAAACCGGCGATTTCCGCAGGCGTTTCGCCTTTGAGAGACAAGGCTTCTAACAGACGCCCTTTTTTTTCATCCGCCACGGAGGCATCCAGCAGCAGTTCCGCAGCGACCTCGATTTCGCGGGGAGAGAGATCCTGTTTTTCTTCGAGGTGATGAATCAATGCGTCCATGGCAAAAGCCTAGCATGCGGGGGAGGGGGCGGCCAGAACGATCCTGCGAAACTCGTGTCTTGCACAGGGCACGAGCTGAAATTTCTCAGCACTCCATTCCTCAGAATTTCTGCAACGCCGAGGCATCGCCCACCCACACGCCGAGGTAAGGCCATTCTGCTTTGTCGCGCCAGAGGAAGATGAAAAACGGTTGGTCGTAGGCAAAGCGGCGGGGAACGGTCTTGGGACCAGAGTCTCCGAACGGTTCGACTTCGAGCGAGGTTTCCACCCTTACCTTGGCGCCTTTCTCAAACAGTTCGAACTTCGTCTTCTGCTCGGCCCGGATGACCCGCCATGGATCACCGGGTTTTCCGTGATACCGGTCACCCTGAAGCTGGGCAGCTAACTGATCGGTCACATCGAGCGACACATAAGGCACCCGCACTTCGTCTTCTTTGTGCAGCAGCCGGTCATCCCAGTTTCCGGGAAGGGCGGCGTTCCATTGATAAGTCTTCCGCCACTCGCGAAGCCAGTGGCAGGCGGTCGCAAAATCCTGGGGCTTCGCGGGCCGGTAGAGGATGAGTTTGTCATCGGTTCCTTTGCAGGAAATCTCCAAGGCATGCGAGCCATCCACAGGACGATGGGCCAGCACCTTTACGGACTCGCCGTAGTCCCCGGCTTGATCGCCTCTTGCTCCGAAAAAGTGCACGGCGGTTTTGGATGCACCGAATTGGAGCGGGACTTTTTTGCTTCGATAAAAGGGTTTCTCGAATTCCACTTCCCGATCCAACAATCCGAAACAGGCGATCGTGCCCGGGTTTCCCTCTCCACTCAGACGGAATGGACCTTGCGCCTCTCCCGTAATGCCTGCCGCCTCTTCATTCCGCCTGCTCAAGCTGC
>JALOTR010000120.1 GCA_025457805.1 Akkermansiaceae bacterium
CGTGACCTGGGAAGGGGTCTTCCTTGGCCATGAAGTCGAAGGCGTCGTTGAGTTTTTCCTCCGGCAACTTCCATGCAACGAGTGCGCCGTGGGCGAGCTTGGTGGAAAGCAGGGTTTGGCGGACGCGGCGGATGATTCCTGCCTGGACCATGGCGCGGATGCGTTCGATCACGGTCTCCAGCGGCACTCCGGATTTCTCAGCGATGACATGGAAGGGCTGGCGTTGGAAACCGGCGATGAGGTCCTCGGAAATGGCGAGGATTTGCGCGTTGATCGGATCGTTGTGCTCGATGGGAATGGTGGCGGACATGGGAGGATTTTGGATTTTGAATTTTGAATTTTGAATTTTGAATTTTGAATTTTCGATTTCAGATGAGCTGATGGAGATGGTGGAGGGCGGTTTCGCGGTCGAGGATTCTTCCTTCGAGTTGTTCGGTTTCGATGGTTTCGAGGATTTCCTTGAAGCGTGGGCCGGGTTTGAGGCCGAGTTTGATGAGATCGCGACCGGTGATCAAGGGCGGAGGGATGAGCGGCTCGGCGGCAAACTGGGTGGCCTTGGCCTGGAGGAATTCGTAGTTGTCGGTGAAGCCGTTGGAGGAGCCGCAGTCCACGCGATGGAGTTCCATCTCGCGGTCGAAGGTGGGTTCGGCCATGAAGCGCTTGAGCTTGGCGATGCGCATTTTCTGCACGTTCATGAACTGCATGTGCCGCGCCACCATAGGGACCACGGCGGCGATGATGTCGTTGGGATATTTCAGGCGACGCAGGATGAATTCCGCCATCTCGGCTCCCATCGCGTCGTGGCCATTGAAGCGGATGCGGCCGGTATCGGAGTCGATGGTCCGGCATGGTGGCTTGGCGATGTCGTGAAGCAGCACGGCGAGGCAGAGATCGAGCGGTGCGTCCGGTTCCAGCATGTCCAGCATGATGCAGGTGTGGGTGTAAACATCGCCCTCGGGATGCCATTCGGGCGGTTGGTCGCAACCGATCATGGGCAGGACTTCAGGAAGGAAATGGCCGATGAGACCGGTATCCACCAGGAGCTCCAGTCCTTGTCGGCGGCGCGGGCAGGTGAGGATTTTGGAAAACTCATCGCGGATGCGCTCCGGGGAGATCCGATCCAGGAGAGGCGCGCAGTTTTGCAGCGCGGCCCGGGTGATCGGCTCCACGGTGAAGTCCAGACGCGCCGCAAACCTCACGGCGCGCAGCAGACGCAAACCGTCCTCATTGAAGCGCGCTTCTGCATTTCCGATGGCCCGCAGCGTGCGCTGTTCGAGGTCCGCTAGACCGCCGACGTAATCGATGACTTCGCCGGATTCCGGATCTTCAAACAGCCCGTTGATGGTGAAATCCCGGCGCTGTGCATCCTCCTGCGGCGTGGAAAAAGTCACGGATTCCGGCCGCCGGCCATCGCGGTAACTGCCATCCGTGCGGAAAGTGGCGATTTCCACGTGGTGCCCGCCATGTTTGGCGATGACGACCCCGAAGTGTGCGCCGACTTCATTGGAGCCGGGAAACAATTTCACGACCTCTACCGGGGTGGCCGAGGTGGCGATGTCGAAGTCCTTGGGTGTATTTCCCATCAAGCGATCGCGCACGCAGCCACCGGCAAAAAGCGCCTCGTGCCCGGCTGCCTTGAGGCGGCGGGCTAGGTCGGTCGCGGCGTCGCGCGCGGGCATTTCCGGCTTTTTCATGAAGGGATCAATTCTGGGCGCGGGTGCCTTCGTAGATGGAAACCACGCCGAATGTCAGCGGGGTGGCGTCGGTTTCGCTGAATCCGCAGCTTTCCATCAGACGCATCATGCCGGGGCCGGAAGGAAAGGCTTCGATCGAGCCGCCGAGGTATTCGTAGGCGTCGCGTTGGCCGGTGACGAAGCCGGCAAGACGCGGCAGAACGTGGTGGAGGTAGAGGCGGTAAGGAGTGCGGAGGATGCCGTCCGGTAGGGCGAAATCGAGAATCAGCAAACGCCCGCCGGGCTTTAGGACCCGATGCATTTCACGCAGGGCGGCTGGGTAATCCGCCATGTTGCGGAGGCCGAATGCGACGGTGACCACATCGAAGCTCCGATCCGGAAATGGCAGGCTGAGGGCATCCGCGACGAGGGTTTTGGCCATGCCGCGGCTGGCAGCGTGGGCGAGCATTTCCGCACAGAAATCCGTGGCAATCACCTCGCAGGCAGGGCATTGGTCCTGGATTTCCAACGCCAAATCGCCCGTCCCGGAGGCCACATCGAGCAAGCGCTTGGGCTTCCATTTACGGATCCGAGCCGTCACCACCTTGCGCCACCAAATGTCCGCACCTCCACTGAGCACGTGGTTGGTCAGCACATAGCGATCGGCGATCCGGGCAAAGGCATCGCGCACGTAAACGGCGTCGGGCATGCCGGAGCTTTAAGGCGGACGGCCGGGGAATCAAGCGGCAAGGCGGGGGAGCACTCAGACGCTCTTCTTCCTCACCTTTTCCAGCAGCTCCGGGTCTGCTTCAAGAGCGTCCGCCACGGCGCGGATGACGTCCAGAGTGGGGCGGGAGACGTGGTGTTCCATGCCCTCGACATCGCGGTAGATGGTTTCCTCATCGATGCCGAAAAGGCGGAGGAAACGGGTGAGCGTTTCGTGACGTTCGATGATGGCGTGGGCGATGCGGTGGCCGTCCTCGGTGAGGATGGTGCCGCGGTATTTCTCGTGTTTGACGAGGCCCTCGGCATCGAGCCGCTGGAGCATGTTGGTGACGCTGGCTTGAGAGATCCCGAGGTTTTTCGAGATGTCCACGGCGCGGGCATAACCTTTGGCCTCGATCAGATGGAGGATCTGCTCAAGGTAATCGTCCATCGCGGTCGAGCCGCTGGTGCGCCGGGGTTGAAGGGTCATGGAGCCGCGAGACTAGCGCTTGGATTCCGGGAGGGAAAGCACGCTTTTCCTGTAAAGATCCGCATTGGATGCCTGGAACTCGGCCTTGAGCCGCACCCGCAGCGTGGACAGATCCACCAGACGCCAGCCGGTGAAGGTCCATTGCTGGTCCTTGCCATCGTGTTCAATGCCTAACAGAAGGTGCACGGCATCGTCGGTGATCTTGAGGGTTTCGTTTTTCGGCTCGAAATAAAAGGTGCGGAAGGTGCTTTCCGACGAGCCCTCTTCGACGAGTTTGGGATCGAGATAAAACACCAGCCCGGATTCCTCGTCGGTGATCCGAAGGTCGGGATAACCGGAGCGCTGATGCTCGCCCGCACGGTTGGGCGGCACCTCGCAGCGGAGTCCGTCCGTGGCCTCGATTTTTGCCTGCAAGCCATCTTCGAAAAACCGCGATGCCTCATTGATGCGGCGGAGTTTTCTAACAGGCGAATCCGGCTGGTTGAGTTCCACGATGGTTTCCGCGGTGGCCTTGCGAATGGCCTCGACGATGCGGCGGTGCGCGGGTGTTTCCTTGAGGGCGAGCACGCGTTTGCCTGAGCAGGCTTCCGCGATGACGGAAAATTCGAAGGTGCGCTCCGATAGATTTTCGCCCAGCAGGGATCGCACGAGATCCGCATCCGAATGCGCGGCGGTGGGGGCTGTTTTCACCGGCGCATCGGCATCCTTCATGCGGAGAAAAACCAACCCACTTCCTAACAGAAACGAGACTGCGGCGATGACGAGGGTTTTCGGAGTCATGAGCGTTTGAGTTGGTGCCATGCGGAGGTGTCCGGCTGCATCAGGGATTCCACCGGGTATTCACCCAGCGAGTGCGTGGCCACCACATGTTCTAACAAAACGAGCGAAGCTACTGCGTCGAAGAGCGCATCGTGCCAGGATTTTCCTTCAACCAACGAGCGGACCTTTTCATCGAGCCCATGGGCCACACAAAGCGCACCCAACGAGTGGTCCGCAAGGTCCGGCCATGCGGCGCGGGCCACGAGCAGGGTATCGATCCAAGGTCGGAATCCATGCCCGGGGAAGGCACGCAGGAAACGTTTCTCCGTGCCCTTGCCATGCGCCACCACCGCCGCCCCGGCCATGCGACGCTTGAGTTCCGGCCACAGCGAGAGCAGGGAAGGGGCGTCCGCGAGTTGCTCCGGGCCGATCCCATGCACCTTCCGCGCCGACCACAAGACCGGTTGGTCCGTGTGCAGGTAGGAAACGAATGAATCGCCATGCCCGTTTTCCATCGACCAGCACGCCAATCCAATCTGCACGGGGCTGTCCGTCATGCCGCGCGCCGCCCCTGCCGATTCGAAATCGATGGCGGTAAATCGGCAATCGCGGACCAGTGGCATCGCCGCGGACTCTGCCACCCGCGCCCGGCCGGAATCAACGACAATGATGGGCCGCAGAAACAGGCCGCAGAACTTCCATTGCCGCAGCGGCACATCCTGTGCTAGGGATCTCCCGTTGATGAGAAAACTGATCGCCTCCTTTTTGTTCTGCCTCGCACCTTTGGGGGCGGTGGAAATCCGCGTGGCGACCTTCAATGTCGGGGCGAAACTCGATCTCAATTCCACCAACCTCTTCGATTACGGCATCGGCGATCCCGGGATTGTGGATCATGAAACGGTCAAGGCCGTGCTTGATCGCATCGACGCGGATGTGGTCGGGCTTCAGGAAATCCACTCGGATGACCTCTCCGGCAATCCCGACGATCTGGACAACATGGCGGCGGCGCTCGGCTATCCGTACATTTACCCCGCCTCGAAATCGAATGCCTTCGATACCACCTTGAGCGTGGTGATTCTCTCCCGTTTTCCCTTTTCCTCCACCCAAAGCATCGGGTCACCGCCGGGAGCCAAGGAAATCACCCGCCTGCATCCTGCGGTGAGGGTGGATGTGCCGGGGACGGTCAATGATCCGCTGATCATTTCCGCCCATCTCAAGGCGGGCACCACGGCCCAGGACAAATTCCGCAGGGCCATCGAAATGAGGCGTCTCGTGGGTCATCTTTCCACCGCCGGAATGACCAATGACGACAACTTCGTGATCCTCGGCGACTTCAACCCATCATCGAGCAACTCCACCTACTCGACATTGCCTGCGGATCTGCCGACGACTTTTGATCTGGGTTCCGATATCACGCTGCCGGTTACCTATAGCACGAATCCGCTCGCGTATTTCACAACTCCCTCGGCCGTCAAACTCGATCCCCGGCAATTGAATGGATCGAAGGTCACGCGTCCCAGTTCGGGAACCACGCTGGATCTTTTCCTCGTTTCGCCCGCCATCGGAGGCAGGCCTTTGTTTTCGGAAATCTATAACTCTTCGCTTGATGTTTCTAACTCCACGGGACTGCCCAAAGCAGGCAGCCCGCTGGCGGACAACACCAGTGAACTTGCATCGGATCACCTTGCCGTCTTCGTGGACATCGAACTGGATTCGGATTTCCCCAATCTTGATGTGGCTGTGACCAATGGTGTGGTTTCGGAGGGCGATCCGGAGGGGACATCCGCCATCACCGTGACTTTGCCCGCGATCAAGGCAACGCCGGTGACACTTGATATCACTTCGGATGATACGACCGTGGTTCCTGTTTCCAGCACTTTGGTGATTCCACCGGGTTCTCTAACAGGAAGTGTGAATATCAGATCGCCGCGCGATTTCATCAACGCGGGCTCGCGCTCCGTCACCTTCACGGCGACAGCCCTTGGTTATGATCCCGACACGGCGGTTCTTTCGGTGAACGATCTGGATGCGCCCTACGTGTTCACCGCTCCGGGCCAGACGATTTCGGAAAACTTCAACGGTTTCACCGGCACCTTCGATCCTTCGCCGTGGACGCTCACCGGTGGGCTTGCCTGGCAGGGACTGGACGATGGTTCTTCCGCTGTTGCCGGTCCCCGCGCTTATGGCACGCTCCAGAACACCACGCTGGGATACCTTCCCAATGACCAAACAGGAACCGCGTCGGTCACCGTTACCAACGAGAGCAATGTGCCGCTCACCAGCCTTCGCATCTCGCTGGATTCAAAACAATGGCGCGCGCAAACCAACGGGGCCTTGGACCGGATTGCGGCGGAAATCGTGGTCGGGGGCCAAACCATCCCGCTGCCCGGCATCAGCTTCACTGCAAGTCCATCGCTGCCTGCGGGGCCGTCCGCTGGCAGCCCGCCGGTGACGCTACAAGCCACGGTCACAGGACTCAACGTGCCTCCGGGGGCTTCGTTTGAATTGAAAGTGTTCTTTATTCCGGAAGCTGTGAGGCTGCCTTCTTCGGCGGATGTGTTTGTGAATGAGATTCACTATGATAATGCGAACACGGATACCAATGAGTTTATCGAAGTCGTGGTGGGTCCCGATTTTGTGGGCAGCATTTCCGATATCGATGTCATACTCTACAGTGGAACCAACTCCAGCACAAATGCCACCGTTTACTCCACTCGAAATCTTCAATCGGATGCAACTGCTGGTGTGAGTATATCAGGCTATCGGTTCTATACATTGACCTATCCAACGGATGGAGTGCAGAACGGAGCCCGTGATGGCTGGGCAATTTATAACAAGACCACAGGCCAGGTGCTAGAGTTCATCTCGTATGAGGGGGCATTCTCGACAACGACTGGCCCCGCTGCGGGCATGACAACCACCAATATCGGTGTCACCCAAACCAGCGAACCCATCGGCTTGGCCGCTTTGGGACTCAGCGGACCGGGCGAAAGAGCATCGAATTTCACCTGGACGAAGTTCACCAATGTTCCCTATTCCCCCGGGCAGCCCAATCAGGGCCAGCAGTTTGCCTCGCCACCCTTGCTGCATCAAGGGCTGGCCATCGACAATGTGAGCTTCGTGTTCCTCGCAGACAACGACCTCGATGGCATCGAGGATGCAATCGATGCGGACGATGACAATGATGGCCAGCCGGATGTTTATGAAACCGCCTTCGGCTCGAATCCATTGAGCGCATCCTCCACCTTCTCGCCTGTCTTCAGCCGTGCACCCACCGCGCCGAATGCGATGACGCTTTCATTTCCCACCACGGTCGGGCGGAGTTATGTCATTCAGACGAGCTTCGATCTGATCCAGTGGCAGGACCTCTCGACTCATGCGGGCACTGGCGGCACTCTGGTGATTTCACTGCCACCATCCGGGGCGCAACGGTTCTACCGACTGCGCTCGGGGAATTGATCGACATCCGGCTTGATTTCCCCGCGCTGCCCGGGATGCTTCGTGCATGAGGGATTGGGAAAACTGTTACCGCACCGGAGAGATGCCATGGGACAAGGGAAGTCCCGCGCCGCCATTGTTGGAAATGATCGAGCGGCATGGCCCGGGCGTTTTCGGCAAGGGGCCGGTGCTGGTTCCCGGATGCGGCCTCGGGCACGATGTGCGCGCCATCGCGGGGCATGGCATTCCGGTGATCGGATTGGACATCTCGCAAACCGCCAATCAGCAGGCCGATGCCATCGCCAAGTCGG
>JALOTR010000121.1 GCA_025457805.1 Akkermansiaceae bacterium
TGTTGAACTTGAGGGAATCCTCCAGATCGAGGCGGGAAACATCACCCGCTGCCTTGCCAGCAGAGGGGTTGGCAGCCGTGATCCCGGGAACGCCGAGTGGGCTGACGGCTCCGATGGAATTGCGAATGCCACCACCGTTTTTCAGCGAAACCTCGACTGTGGAGTCAACCTGCTTGGCATACCAGAGGTTGGCATCGGCAGAGAGGTTGCCGAAGTTGGTTTCCTGCTGGCGGACGTTGGTGCGGCGACCTTCGAGATAGACGGAGGATTTGCCGATGATGAGTCCGTCTTTGGCATTGATGATCGCGCTCACGGCATCCGTCACTACTTTCACCGTGCCACCGCGAGTACCCACCGCATAAGGATCGGCTGCGCCCCATTGGGCGGTGACTGCGGCGGCATTGACGGCGATGTTGTCACTGGCACTGTTGACGGAAGTGATATGTCCGGCTGCATTGAAGTCCACCACAAGGCGGCCGAGATATTGATACTGGCCGTCACCGCTGACGACGGCGACCGTGCGGCCATCGAGGTCCGTGGTGGTGAAGGGATAAGCCCCGGCGGATGTGTCACCGGGCTGCAAGATGCCGGAGTTGCTATAAATCGTGCCTGAGCCACCAGCGACGATGATGTCCACGTGGCGGAGCTTGGTGGCGAGCAGCTTCTCATTGTCGATCTGCTGGAGCTGGGAGGCCATGACGATTTTATTGCAACCGGCGGCGACGAGGGCGTCGATGGTCGGCTGCAGGTGGGCGGCGAGGGCATCGATATCATAAGTGCGCGGGGAAACGACGACTGCGCCGGTTGGGCCGGTGACGGTGACGAGTCCGGGCGACGAGATGCTGGCAAGGTCGGGTGGTGTCACACCGAGGACGCCGATTTTTTCACCACCGCGCTCGATGATGGCGGACCTGGCGAGCTTGGCATTGGTCGGTGATGTGCTGATGCCGGGGTAGTTCTCATTCGGGTGCGGGGCGAAAGCTCCGGTGTTGCGAATGGCGCTGGTGAACCTTGGGGCAAGGTCGGTTACTGCGGGAGGCACTGAGACAACCGCGCTGAAGTCGAGGTTCGCGCTGAGGAAGGGGAAGGCCGCGCCGTAGTGGCGCATGTTCGTCCGGGTGGTCTGCGGGACAGGCAACACGATGTTGGCGAACTCGGTCGCGCCGAGGTCCCATTCGTGGTTGCCGATGCAGGTGGCGTCGAAGCCGATGGAGTTCATGATCGCGATGTCCGGGCGGCCGGAGTTTTCGCGGAGATCGACGCTGCTTGCATTGTAGCCGAAGGTGAATCCAAGGGCGGTCTTGAGTGCCGCGCGGGTGGCGGCGTCATTTCCAGCAGAAAGAAAAGCACCGGGAATGAAGCAATCGCCCGCACCGATGGTGATCGATGCGTTCATTCCGGCGGCATCTTCGATCTTGTCCACGAGCGCGGCGAATTGCGGCGCGGATACGATGGAGGAAGTGTCGGCTTCCATGTCGGAAGCGTGGAGGACTTGCAGGCGGAAGGAGGCGGGGTTGATTTCGTAAACGCCGACTCCGCCGGCGACGGCAGGAGTTCCGTCGATGATGCCTTCATAGCCGACGACTGCGAGCACCGTGCCGGTCGGGCTGTCAGGAGCATCGATGATGGTCACGGTCTCTGGAGAAATGAGGCCTTGGCCGCTGTCGTTGATGTAACGGAGAACCTGAGGTGAGGCGGGGTTGGTGATGTCGACCACGACCACGCCGTTCTGGCGTTCCATCCCGGCGACGGCAATCACGGTGCCACCGGCGAGGGTGGTGACAGCGACAGCTTCCGGCTCTGGGCCTTTGTCATCCGAACGGCTGTCGAAGGCGGTCTTCAGGCCGCCGCTGTTGGCGTTGTGGCGCTGTGGGTCACGGGCGAAGAGCTCGGACTCCAGCGGAAGGTGGGAAACAAAGCTGACTGAGTTATCGGCTTCCTTTTTCCAAAGCGAAAGTCCGCGGGTGCCCATGCTGACGAGCTTGTTGATGTCAGAGTTCGGCGAGGCGGTCGGGAAGACCGGGCCGTTGAGCGACTGGTCCCTGAGGATGTTCAGGCGTCCGAAGTCGGTGTTGGCGACGGAGGGAGTGAAACCGGCAGCCAAGCCATACATGGTGTTGGCGGCTGATAAGCGTTGGATATCTCCGTCATCGACGCGTGCATCGCCCTCATTGGCGCTGATGATGTAGGTGTTTCCAGCAGCGGTCCAAGTGGCAAGGGCGTCCGGCATGGGGAGACCAAAGCAGGCGTTGGTTACGTCGAAGAGGTCGTCGTCATCGGAGGCGTCGATGGTGATCGCTTGCTGGCCGAGGCCGGTGATGTTGAGCCAGGTGTTGGTGGCGATGTCGAGAACGGCAATGGCATTGTTTTCCTGAAGGCCGACGAAGAGCTGGGTATTGTCCGGGCTGAAGGCGATGTATTCCGGCTCGATGTGGAAGTGCTTGGCCTTGGTGTTGGCGGGGTCGAACGAGGTGTGGTCGCGCAGGCCGCTGATGAGGCCGGAGACGCCGCTGAAATCGGTGGTGGTGACCGCAAGGGTGCCAAGGGCGGCGGCAAGCGTGCTGGAGTCCAAGCCACTGATGTCGGCGACGGTGACCGAGCCTGGCTGCTGCACGCTGTCGAAGGCGGCGATGTTCACAGCACCCGAACCAGCCCACGCATGCTGGGCTTCGTTGGCGACAGCCACCTTGCCGTTTTTGATGACAACCATGTCCGGATGATAGCCCGCATCCACCGAGCCGATGACGGCGCCGGTTTCGAGATTGAAAAATACCAGACGCCCCAATTGGGGAACGGAGGTGGTATAGTCTGTTCCTGCGACGTTGACTGTGGAGCCGTTGATGGCGGTGGCGACGCCGATTCCGGATCCATCGGTCGAAAGTGCCACGCTTGTTGCGTCGCTGTAAACAAATCCGGCCACAGGATTGGCAGTAAACCATGCCGCAACATCCACTGTCGCGTGGCCGGTGAACGATGTGCCATCATGACGGAAGAGGCGGACGCCTCCGGCGGAGTTGTCCGTGACTGCCAGAGTGTCGTGGGTTGGGGAGAATGATACAACTTCACCCGAGCCGACAGACAACGGAATCATTTGATGTTGGCGCAATCCGGTGACTTGTGCCTGGGCGGTTGCAAGCAACGCGAATGCAAGGAAGGGGTATTGGTGGAAACGTGGTTTCATGATTTGGGATAGATATGAGATCCGTAGAAACCCTTATCTCCGAAACCTTTCGGCCCTATGGAATTTGTGTTACGAAACACTCACAATGGAAACGAGTATTCAATGCGAAATGATCCAAGCATGTGTCGTAGCAAAATCTAACAGATTCAGGGATCCGTGTTTCGATATTTTTTGACGAAATGGTCACCAAAACAAGACGGCGTTTCGTTCCGGATTGAGGAAACGTTCTCCTCTTCGCGGGTGATCCGGCTTTCGAAATCAGTTGATGAACAACCAGATGTTATGGCACATCAAGGTTATGCTTGGATTCAAGTTGTTTCACTTTTATCAAGGCATACCACAAGGGAGGCAGACAGAAGATGCCGAATGAGCAATCGATCATTCTCCACCAGAACGGGATGCCCCGCAAAGGACCGCAGATGTGTGCAAGCGGGATGACCAAGAGGGACATCACTACTCCCATTTGCAACACGCCCTGATATCTAACCGGGTCCTTCCACGGCAGGATGAAAAACAGGGCGATCATCAAATGCGCAAACGCCAGCCAGTCCGTGCCATAGGCAATGAATGGAAACTTGTCATAAGTGATCTCCAAGCCCTCGCGAACGGTTAGAATCCATTTCACGAAACCCTCATGCGCCGCCGGGTCCCTTGACTCGCCAGCGATGAGGGATGAAAGCAGGTTCATCTCATGCAGAAGCGGAAATGCAGTTACCCCGCTCAGCACCAATCCCACGATCACGATGAGTATCGCCAGGCGGATCTGTCTCAAGGTTGTCATCGCTCGGATCGTGGCTCATTCCATCAGCCGGGTCGATGTTCCAATCATGAAAAACGCGTGAAGAAAAAAGGGCAGGGACCGATCCTCCGGGCGGTCCCGCGAAAGTGTGGTGAATGAGAAAGCCGATCATGAGCCGTTCCGACCCCACATCGGCACTTCATTCTCACCTCTTTCACTCGGACGGCCCAGCCGTCGTCGCTAAGGCTACGCCGGGCCATGGAGGTCCATCCCTGCGAACTATCACCGCGTCGCGATCACCTCCACGGTGATGCCTTTCAGGTATCCGGTTTCTGGAATCGTGATGAGCACCGGGTGGTCGGCGCGCTGGCTGTGTTCTCCTAACAAACGCAGCGATTTTTTCGCATCCACCGAGGCATCCGCGAGGTTTTCGAGAAACAATTCCCGCGAAGCATGGTGGGAGCAGCAGAAGGTGGAAAGGATGCCTCCTTTATCTAACAGTTTCAACGAGCGCAGATGGATTTCCTTATATCCCCGCATCGCATCCATGAGGGTCTTCTTGTTGCGGGTGAAACTCGGCGGATCGAGGATGATGAGATCGTATTCCGGTTTGGCATGCTTGAGGAAATCGAAGACATTGTGTTCGAGCACTTCGATTTCCACACCGTTGAGCCGCGCATTGTGGCGGGCGGCCTCACAGGCACTGGCCGAGACGTCCACGGCCGTGACATGCGCCGCGCCGGCCTTGGCACAGGCGAGGGCGAAGCCGCCTTGGTTGGTGAAACAATCGAGCACGCGTTTGCCTTTGGCGAGTTTGGCCACTTCGGCATGCGATTGGAGCTGATCGAGATACAAGCCGGTCTTCTGGCCGTCGTAGAGATCGATTTCAAAATCCAGCTCATTCGCCCTCACCTGGAACGAACCGGGATTCTCGCCATAAAGCATCTCGATGCCCGGTTCCATGCCTTCCGCCTTCCGGAAGGGCGAATCGTTGCGCAGCACGATCGATTTTGGCGCAAACAAGGAAACCAGCGCGTCGCGGATGATTTCCTTCCGCAGATCCATGGCCAGCGTGAGCGTCTGGACGGAAAGATGATCGCCATAACGATCCACAATCAGTCCCGGGATGCCATCGGACTCGGACCACACCACGCGGCAAAGCCGTTCATCGATTCCCGAGCGTTGGCGGTATTCGAGCGATTGGCGGATGCGGCGGGTGAAAAAATCGAGATCGAGGTCCTGGCGGCGGCGGGAAAAGCGGCGGGCGACGATTTGCGACTGCGGATTGTAAATCGCCGATCCCAGCGGCCGATCGCGGAAATCCTTGAGCGTCACGACATCGCCCGGCTGCGGATCGCCGAATGATTTCTTGATTTCCGTGGCGTAAACCCACTCGTGACCGTGAAAAATGCGTGCTCGTGGAGCGATGATGAGACCTGCCATGGGCGGCCAATCTGGCGCGAGGGCAGGGGACTTGTCGAATGCGAATCGGCAATCGTCCTGAAGACGGCGAAGATTTTCCCTTGATCCCGGGGGCGGGAGTCCCTAGCCAATGGGCACCAACCATGGGTCAACAATCGAACAAGATCATCAAACGCCGCCGTCGCGCTGACTATTTGAAGCGCAAGAAGGAACAGGCGAAACTCGGCGGCCTCGTGAAGAAGCCAGCCGTCAAAAAAGAAGCTGCCGCCAAAAAAGCGCCCGCCAAGAAGGCTGCCGCCCCGAAAAAGGCCCCTGCCAAAAAGGTCGCTAAGAAGGCTGAGGACGCAGTGGTCGAGACCGTCGCCGATGCCCCAGAGGCTGTCGAAACTGCGGCTGCCGAAGCACCTGCTGCTGCCGAAACCGAGGCGACGGAGGCTTAATCCGCGCTCCGATTCTCAAATTTTTCCCAAAAGCCGGCTGGTCCTCCAGTCGGCTTTTTTCGTGCCCGGACTCAGGGTTTCGGTAAGACGATCGGCTTGATGTCCATTTCCTTGAACTCCGGGCTATCCGGCGGCGAGAGCGTGCGGGTGGTAGGGTCCCAGACATAGGGGAGGCCGAAAACCGGATCGCGTGGGACCGGCTCACCACCCATGATGGCAAAAGCCGCATGCGCCATGGAGGTCACGGATTGTTTGCGCTCCCAGCCTTTCCGCCAGGCACCGGCACCGACCGAAAGTTCGGCGACCATGCGTCGGCTCTCGTAAGATAGGTGGCTGCTCTCGATTTGCTGGATCATAGGAAGCCGATGCAGGTCTGAAACCGGCCTGCCCTCATGATCGCGGCTGGCTTGGAGGAAAAAAACCGCATGGGCATCGAGCAAATCCCCGGGGTCCCGAGGATAATGAGGATCTTCCGTGTCCATCAGCATGGGAGCGAGAAATTGGCGGGTGGTGACGCTCCATTCGCCCTTCAGAATGCGGGCGAATTCATCCGGCCCGGCGATCGGTGAAACGACGGCCTCCTTCCAAGCCGCCACATCCACTGACCCCGGAGGCAATGAGGGGATGATCGTGGCGAACGCCTGTTTCTGGACTCCAAGGTGAATGAGCACTTGGACGGTCGTTGCGAGCAGTGACGGCGTCTCGATTTCCCCCAAATGGGCGGCGATGCCGTTGGCGGCGCGGATCGATTCCAAGGCGGCAGCGGAATTTCCTTCCTCTGCCGCCAGCCTGGCCTCGGCCAAGAGCACATCCGCGCAGCCCTTGTAGAATCTCGCCGATGTGTGCCCCCAGCGCAGGATTTCAATTCCTTCGATCGACCGCTCGGGCATGAGGCCGATGCGGCGGATTTCATCCATCAAGGGTTTTTCCTTGAGCAAAGCCTCCCGGGTGGCGGCCGAGTCCCAAGTCTCCTGGTTGACTAAATCATTGAGCCCGGCAGGCAGCCCCGGGGTATTGGAGGCCCGGCCGTTCTCGTCAAAGCGCTCGGCGAGTTCCAGCAACTTGAGAAATCCATTGCGCTCGGCCGGCACATCGCGGGACGGCAAAGCAAGCTCGGGATAGCGGGCGAGCATTTTCCGATAGAGCCCGTCGCCCAGTCGGCAAAGTTCCTCGGCTCGTGCCCGGTCGGCCGGATCCTCGGAATTAATGAGGTCGAAATAATGCTGGCAGAATTCCGGCCGCTCGAATTTCCACGGATTCTTCTCCCAAGACATCACTTGGTCCCAGGTTTCCCACATCCAGTCCAAGGACCAGCCCCGACCGGGAGTATGGGTGACAACAGGCCGCGTCGGCGAAGATGGATTGGCCGCAGAAACTCCCTTGGTGGTGGCGAAATCCGGACGCTGCGGAGAAAACACGACATCACCCGGGATGGGCGGATTCCGCAATGCATCGAGCTCAGGCCACAATCCCACCATCAAAGCACCCAACAAAGGCAAGGCCCCGCAAAGGATCCGCACGAAGGATTTGGAAGGCCGGAATTTCATCGAACGCAGATATTCAATCATTCCCATCGTTCCCCGAAAAGG
>JALOTR010000122.1 GCA_025457805.1 Akkermansiaceae bacterium
TCCAACGTGGCCGATCAATTGATCCTCAACGGCGGCACGCTTGCCGCGAGCTCCAGTTTCACCATAGGAGGCACCCGTGGCACCCAGTTGGGCGCTGGCGGCGGCACCATCCAGACCGCTTCCGGCACCACCCTCACCATGTGGTCGCCCATATCCGGCTCCGGTTCCCTCACCAAGACTGGTTCAGGCACCCTTCTACTCAATTCCTATAACTCCTTCAGCGGCGGCCTGACCATCAGCGAAGGCAGCGTCACCACTTCCGCCACCGCCAACCGCTTCAACCCGGGCAACTCGATCTCCGTGGCAAACGGCGCTTCATTGGAAATCAATGCGAGCCAATCCATCGGTTCGCTCGCGGGAGCGGGCAGCGTGGCACTCACCACCGGCAACCTCAGCATCGGCGGCAGTTCCAGCACCACCTTTTCCGGAGATATATCGGGAAATGGCGGCCTCATCAAAAGTGGCAACGGCACACTCACACTAACCGGCATCAATGATTACTCGGGAGCCACCAGCGTGACCGCAGGCCAACTGGTCGTCGGCCTCGGCGCTAACGGCAGCGCAATGGACAGCAGCTTCACGGTAAGTGGCACCGGAACCCTCTCCGGTTCAGGCAGCATCGGCGCGCTCACAGTCAGCACAGGCGGCACCGTGTCCCCCGGCAACAGCCCCGGCATCCTTTCCAGTGGCGATTTCTCCCTGAGCGGCGGGACGCTTCTTGCCGAAATCAACGGCACCGCCGCAGGAACCGCCTACGATCAATTGAACGTCAGCGGAACCGTTTCCCTCGCAGGCATCCTCAGCTTGTCCCTCGGATTCGTTCCTACTGAAAATGATATCTTCTTCCTCATTCTCAACGACGGCACGGATGCCATCACCGGCACATTCTCCGGCCTCGCGGAAGGCTCATTGTTCGCATCGGGAGGATCCACCTTCCGCATCACTTACGAAGCGGATTCGGCTTCCGCGGGATTCACCAGCGGCAACGACGTCGCGATCATGGCAGTCCCCGAACCCACGGCTCCACTTCTCTGCGGGCTTGGTGCCTTCGCTTTCCTTCGCCGTCGCCGGAGCTAATCACCGGATTTTCTGGCCCGCCATCTGCTATAAGTTCGTTTGCAATTAGGTTTTTTGTTAGATTGACGAGTTATGAAAATTTCCAGTGATGTTTGTTCAAGCCGCCGCAGCGGATTCACCCTGGTGGAATTGTTGGTGGTGATCGCCATATCCGGAGTGCTTGCCGTCGTGGCATTTTACTTCGCACGCAGCGGGCTCAACAAAGCCGCCGCCTCCAAGTCCCTCTCCAACATTCGCCAATCCGGAGTGATCCTACTCACCCACTCACAGGACATGAATGGAAAACTCCAATATTTCGGTGGTGGTGGATCGGCCGGGTTCGATGTGCGGGTTTACAACATCGTCCGCAACACGCTCGGCCTCAACATCAGCGGTGGCACCGGCAACAAAGGGGAACTGTGCGAAATCATGCACTGGAGTCCGACCAAGCTGAAACCAGTCAACTATCACTGGAACTGCTTCGCCGTGAATTTCACCAACGTCCCCGACTTCAACGTGGCATGGGTGAATGAAAATCTCACATCCCCCACAGCCTACAGCGTCCGCACCCTTATCCCATCCGTGGTCACACGCCCGGAAGCTTATCCCCTGCTCATCACCTCATCCACCAGCACAGGCGATGAAATTTTCCGCATCCTCGAATCCAATGGCGACCTCGTCGGTCTCCGCAGTTCCGGCAAGGCCCTGGCCTCGATGCTTGATGGCTCGGCCCGCGAAATGGATCCCACGGATTTGAAGAAGGCTGGTTTCAGCCGCGCCTATGACAACAGCAAGACTCCGCCCAGGCTGCGCACCTTGTAAGAGATGTTATCCATTCCCCACGCGGGAGATATAACGATGGGCCGCCCCGCGGATGGTCTCCGCAAGATCGGCCTCCGGTTTTGCAAAAGGTGGAACAAACCACGGATAAGAACCTAACAGATCCGTCACCACCGCGATCTCACCGTCGCAAGTGTGCTCGCCACAACCGATGCCGATCGTTGGAACCGCGAGCGATTCGGAAAGCAACTTGGCGGTCGCTGGGACGATCGATTCAAACACAATTGCCGATACCCCCGCATCGATGAGCGCCTCCGCCCCTTCGCGGATCGCATCGGCCTGCTCGGGAGTCTTGCCTTTTTTGCGATAGCCACCTTCTTCCAGAACCCGCTGCGGGAGCATGCCCAGATGACCGATGACCGGAATGCCCGCCGCCGTGATCGTTCTCACCTTTTCCGCCTGGCGGATCCCGCCTTCGAGCTTCACCGCCTCCGCACCCGCCTCCACGAGGCGCTGCGCCGTCCTCAGTGCGTCTTCCGGCGTGTCGTAGGTATGAATCGGCAAATCGCCCACCACCAGCGCCTGCGGCTTCGCACGGGCCACCGCGGCCACGTGGTGCAGCATGTGGTCGAGCGTGACATGCGTCGTGTCCGGAAATCCCAGCACCACCATGCCCAGCGAGTCGCCCACCAGCAGCAGATCCACCCCGCATTCATCCAGCAGCCGCGCGGTCGGGTAATCGTAAGTGGTCAGCGCGGCAATCGGGCGGCCTCCCTTTCGGAGTCGCAGGGAATCGGCTTTTTCGGAGGCGGTCACGGAGGGCTTGGCGAAAAGAACAGGGCTGGAAACCAAAAAGCCCCCGCTTGGGGCGGAGGCTGAAAAAACAATGGCGACCCGTAAGGGAGTCGAACCCTTCTTGCCAGGATGAAAACCTGGAGTCCTAACCGATAGACGAACGGGTCGTTTGTCGCGGTGCGGGCGGAAAAGAACTCCACCGCTGCGGGGTTGGCAAGGTTTTTTTCAATCAAATCCGCATCGATTTTCCGACATGCCCCGAATGAGCGGATTTCACGGGATTTCGCTGCAATGGCGGCTTGTCATCAGGGTGCGGATTCCTAGTCTGTCCGCGCCTCCGCGGTTCCAAACCATCCCCGGGGCTTCACACTCCCATGAATACTCCCCTGCTTGCCCAAGCCGCCAACGAAGCCCGTGGCCTCGCCATGGACGCTGTCCATGCCTGTAATTCCGGCCACTTGGGCCTCCCGCTCGGTTGCGCCGAAATCGGCGCCGTCCTCTTCGGTGAATCCATGCGCTACTGCCCGGACGCCCCCAAATGGCTCAATCGCGACCGCTTCATCCTCTCCGCCGGCCACGGCTCGATGTTCCTCTACGGTTGGCTCCACCTTTCCGGATACGCCGTCTCGCGGGACGATGTGAAAAATTTCCGCCAACTCCATTCGATCACCCCGGGCCATCCCGAGTTCCATGAAACCCCGGGCGTCGAAGCCACCACCGGCCCGCTCGGCCAAGGCATCGGCAATGCCGTGGGTTATGCACTTTCCGGAAAACGCGCTGCCGCTTTGTTCAACACCGCCGATCACACGATCATCGACCACCACGTGATCGCTCTCCACGGCGACGGCTGCCTCCAGGAAGGCGTGGCCAAGGAAGCCATCGCCTTCGCCGGCCACACCGGCCTCGACAACCTCATCCTCATCTATGATTCCAACGACGTGACGCTCGACGCCATGGCGGACGTCACCCAGAGCGAACACGCGGAAGCTTATTTCATCTCGCAAAACTGGGACGCGGTCACCATCGATGGCCACGACCTCACTGCCATCGCCGCCGCCGTCGCCAATGCAAAGCAGCAGAAAAACGGCCGCCCCAAGGTCATCATCGCCAAGACCACCATCGGCAAGGGCATCCCGGAAGTCGCCGGCACCGCCAAAGGCCACGGCGAAGGTGGCGCGAAGTTCATCGATGGCGCCCGCGCCGGTCTCGGCCTTCCTGCCGACGAGCACTTCTATGTTTCCCCGGAAACCATCGCCTTCTTCGCAGAGAAGAAAGCCGCGTCCAAAGTGGAGTTCGAAGCATGGCAGAAAACCTATGACGCCTGGTCCAAGGCCAACCCGACCCTCGCCGAGGCACTCACCAACGGCCTCGCCCTCGCCGTCCCCACCGATCTCAGCGAGCAAATCCCCGCCTTCGCCGCCGATTACAAGGACGCCACTCGCTCCGCAGGCAGCACCGTCCTCAATGCCATCGCCAAGGCCATGCCGCAGGTGCTCACCGGCAGCGCCGACCTTTTCGGTTCCACGAAAAATTACATCAAGGACGCAGGCGATTACTCCAAAGCCAACCCGCTTGGCCGCAACATCTGGTTCGGCATCCGCGAACACGCCATGGGCGCGATCTGCAATGGCGTCGCCTACGATGGCCTCTTCCGCATCAGCGGAGCCACCTTCCTGGTGTTTGCCGATTACCTCCGTGGCTCCATCCGCCTCGCCGCCCTCTCCGGCCTGCCTGTGACCTACATTTTCACCCACGACTCCGTCGGCGTCGGTGAAGACGGCCCCACCCACCAACCGGTGGAAACCGTCAGTGGCCTGCGCGTGATCCCGAACCTCGATGTCATCCGCCCCGGCGATGCCGAGGAAACGGCCGGAGCATTCGTTGCCGCCATGGGCCGCACCGATGGACCCACCGCCCTCATCCTCACCCGCCAGGCCATTCCGCTGATGAACAGCCTCTCCGTGGCAGCACGCCGCGACGGCACCCTCAAGGGCGGCTACATCGCCAAAGCGGAAACCGGCACGCTCAGCACCATCCTCATCGCCAGCGGCTCCGAACTGCAATACGCCATGGCCGCCGCCGAGCAACTCGGCGATGGCGTGCGCGTCGTTTCCCTGCCCTGCTTCGAGATCTTCGAACGCCAAAGCGCCGAATACCGCGAAAGCGTCCTGCCCGCAGCCTGCACCAAACGCATCGCCATCGAAGCCGGGGTCTCCGGCCTCTGGTGGAAATACGTTGGCACCCAAGGCAAGGTCATCGGCATCGACCGCTTCGGCATGAGCGCCCCCGGCGGCACCATCTTCAAGGAACTCGGCATCACCACCGAAGCCGTCATCGCCGCCGCAAAATAACTGGAGCGCGAATTTTTACACTTCGTAGCCTTGGCGAAGAATGGGCATTCCGCCAGGCAAGGATGGACATGCCTCCGCCAGGCAGGGATGGACATGCCTCCGCCAGGCAGGGATGGACCTCCGGGCCGTCCGGCGCGTGGAGAGTGAATGAAAAGCGAATGTGGGGTCGTCTCGGCCTTCATTCGCTCAACATTCTCCCCTCACGCACAGGACCGCCCGGCCGTCTTCGCTGGGGCTACGCCGGGCCATGGAGGATCGGTCCCTACCCAAAATTGGACCGCGGAATTCATTCCGCCAGGCAGGGATGGAGTTGCCTCCGGCCATGCGGGGTGCGCTTTGCGGTTTCTCAGTGCCGCTACAGCGGCCCTGGCATTCCGGGCCGTCCGGCGCGTGGGGAGTGAATGATTCGGCGAATGTGGGGACGTTCCGGCCTTCATTCGCTCAACATTCTCCCCTCACGCACAGGGCCGCCCGGCCGTCTTCGCTGAGGCTACGCCGGGCCATGGAGGATCGGTCCCTACCTTCTTTCTCACTTCACGCACAGGACCGCCCGGCCGTCTTCGCTGGGGCTACACCGGGCCGTGGAGGATCGGTCCCTGCCATTTCTCTGCACCGATTCTTCAATCCGTGTATTCCGTGTCATCCGTGGTTCTCCATCCCCCCGAGCCTCCGCCGCTGCGCGAGGATCATCCCCAGCGCGCCCACCAGCCCGATCAAAGCCCCCACATAACCCGCGAGGTGAATGTAAGCCACACGCACGAACGCCGGCACATCCTCCACCCCCAGCGGATCACAAAACTCCTGCCACGCCACATCCTCCGCAGGACGATGAAGCCCGATCCCATTCCCGATCCAGGCCGCCACAAAGGCACAAACCAGAATCAAAAGAATTCCCGCCAAACACCGCTTGATGGCCAGCTCCCGCGACCATGCCGGCACCGCAATCCGTGCCAAGAACCAAGCTGAAAAAAATCCCACCCACCACGTCGCCAGAAACCCAATCTCCGCGACAAACACCCGAGGGTGCAGCCCGAAGTCTGCGTAACGGAACTGATCAAACTTCAGCCGGGTAAAATATTCCTCCGAAATCGTATAGGTGATCTGATCATGGATCACACCATAGATCCCGGCAATCCCCGCGCCCAGACAGGCGATCGCCAACATCCGCGGAAGCATCCGGAACGGCACACTCGGCACCAGCCAACGTTTTGCAAATTCCTTGATCATCCGTTACAGTTTAACGCTTCTCAAATCTCCTTCATCACCAGAACCCGATTTCGCACTTCCTCGCTGAACCCACTCAAATCCCCTTCCAGGAGTATCCCGTTGCGGAACATCACCTGCATGAAAAACACCATCTTCGATCGGGTATGGCCATTGAGACATGATTCCAAAACACGAGCAGTCTCATCCATCCGCTCCTTGGCCTCCCAAAAACATTCCGTCGGCGTCGGCTTTCCGTTGTTGAGAATTTCTAACAACTCGGAATTCCGCTCTACAAGGTAACGCTCCCTCAGCTCCGGAACGAGAGCCCGGAACCTCTTCCAATCCGATTCTTGAAATGCATCGTTCATTTTGGTCATCCACCCCACCGAAGAGAACCACTCCCTCCAGCCCCTTCATGCTACGGAAACGCTCCCGCCATCTTCAATCCAAAAACCCTCCCTTCCCGACGCCGGGCCCGCAAAAACCCTCTTCACACCATACTCCGCCAACCCTTCAATCGTCTGGAAGAACAACCGCCACATCCAAAAACATTCAACCCACCCCAAGGCCACCCACACCGGAGAATATGAAAGCAATGCCCTTGTAGATCCCAAAGATCAGTGACGGTGATATGAATGAGTAAAATCCTATTCTAAGGTAGGGCTCGGGCACGATGAATCGAAGCGTGATGAGGAATGGGAGACTCCAGACGAGATTGGTGGTCAGGGCCACCATTTCGCTGTGAGCCATACCCCGAATTCCGAAGGCGTAAAGAAACGAAAAGGATCCAAGAATGAAGGAAATGGACGAGCATATCAGCGAAAGAAGAATCATCTTCAGGGACGAAGAGAGCCGCTTGGGTGGGTCCAGGCTCTCCCAGGGCTTCAGTGCGGTGCTGACCTCTTCACGCTGGATCATTGACGTGGATTGCTGCCTTTGAATAACTCATCCAAGGCGAGGAGGGAAGACCGAAATCAAACAGGAGCCTTACCCGCTGTGGCCGACAGCGCCTTGATGGTTTGGCCATTTGTTTGGATCAGGTGCCCACCTTCCCTCGCCGAGGAAATCCATGACAAGATCGCCAAGGCTGAGATCGAAAACTTCATGGCAGGCAGCTTCGCCGCCATCTTCATAGGTAGCG
>JALOTR010000123.1 GCA_025457805.1 Akkermansiaceae bacterium
CCTGCCGCACCGGTGACGATGAATGCCACGCGCCAGCCGGTGACGTGCGTGAGGATCTGGGTGACCCAGTTCATTTTCTCCGCATAGGGATAAGTCGCCAGCGGGATCACAATGTAGGGGGCCAGCGTCGCGCCGATGGTGGCTCCCATCGTGTAGAAACCGATCGCAAGAGCGCGTTCGCGGGCGGGAAACCATTCGGACACCGCCTTGGACGCAGCCGGCCAGACGCCTGCCTCGCCGAGGCCGAGGGCAAAACGGCAGACCCCCATCGAGCGCACGCCCTGCGCTGCGGCAGTGACCATGTTTGCGACGGACCACCAGACGACAAACAAGACCATGCCGGCCCGCGTGCCCATTTTGTCGGTGATGCGGCCGGAGATCAGATAGGCGATGGTATAGGCCACGAGGAAAATGTTCACCACGTTCGCATACTCGCGGTCATCCATGTCCAGATCCGCCTGAATGGTGGGCGCGAGGGCGGAGAGGGTTTGCCGGTCCACATAGTTCAGGACGGCGGCTCCGAAGAGTAGGACGATGATCCACCAACGCAGGCCGGGAATGATGATGCGCTTTTGCGCACGGGCTGTTCCGGACGGGTCGCGGGGTGCTGGATTGGGTTCTTTGGGTGGCGATGACACGGAGAGGCGATGATTCGTGTTGGCGGATTCGAGCGGAAGAAGTCCGATGTGGGTTCACCGGGTTCCAACAAGATACGTTTGAGGATAGGAGGGATTTCACTTGCCGACCATGAGTAAGTGCGCATGATTTATGTGATTTTGCGCAAGCGCTCATGAAGGATAAAACCATTCAAACCTCGGATACCAAGCGAGTTGCGGTCCTTGTGGACACGTCCACGACGTGGGGTCGCGACGTGATTGCCGGCGTCCACCGCTACAGCCGTGGCAACGTCGGCTGGCAGTTGTTTGTGGAACCCCGCGGCGTGGAACAGCGGACCTGGCTGCCCGCCGGGTGGAAGGGCGATGGCGTGATCGCCCGCGTGGGCTTCGCCGATCTCGCCAAGCGCTTGCGGGCCTTGAAGCTTCCTGTGGTGAATGTTTCCGGCATCACCCTGCCCAAAGTGGATTTCCCCCGGGTGGTATCGGATCAGGTGGAGGCGGCGACGATGGCGGCGGAGCATCTGATGGACCGCGGATTCAAGCACTTCGCCTACTTCAGTTTGCTTGGGCTCGAATATGTGGCCGAGCACCAGCAGGCCTTCGCGGATGCCTTGCGGCTGGAGGGGCATGGTTGCGAGGTCTTCGCCGTGCAACCCCAACTCGGCGCGGAGCCGGATTGGAATCTGGACATGAAACGCCTCGGCAAGTGGATGGCCGGTCTGCCGAAGCCACTCGCCATTTTCACATGGAACAGCAGCAGCGCCCGCGAGCTGATCTATGCCTGCATGCATGCCGGACTCGCCGTCCCGGAAGAGGTCGCGGTGCTCAGTGGTTCCGATGATGACCTTTTCTGCGAGGTCACCCCGGTGCCGATCTCCGCGGTGCAACTCGGTTGCGAGCAAATCGGTTATCGGGCCGCAGCCGAACTGGATGCAATGATGACCGAACCAGGCACCCCGCCGGAAAAGGAAATTCTCATTCCACCGCAGGGAGTCGTGGACCGGCGATCGACCGATACCCTTGCCGTGGAAGATCCGGCGATGGTCAAGGCCCTGCGATTCATTCGGGAGAATCCGGCGCGGATCATGCAGGTGGATGACGTCGCGCGTCAGGCAGGCCTGTGCCGGCGTGCGCTTGAACTGCGGTTTCAAAACCTGTTAGGCCGCTCGCCCGCCGCAGAGATCCGGCGGGTGCGCATCGATCGTGCGATCGAACTGCTGCAACGGACCACGCTTTCGGTGGCGGCGGTGGCGGAGCGCTCCGGATTCAGCAGTCCGGAATACATGGCATCGGTCTTCCGCGCCCATCTGTCCACCACGCCGCTGCATTATCGCAAGCAGGAGCCGAAGTCCTGAGTGGATGCATGGCGTGTTGTTTGGCGTGTCAAATTTGGCAGACCGGGACAACAAAGTGCAGGTCCCGTGAACAAAACCCAGGTTGCCGGACCGTAATGCGTGGCCGTTTGTGTCCGCTTCTCATTTTGATTCCGTTCTTACATGAAAATTCAATCCTTTAGAAAACTTCTACCGGCTATCCTGTTCGCCGGATTGTCCCTCTCAGCCCCCGCCGCCGAACCTGCTTCATGGAGCGGCATCTATCCCCACCTTGCATACTACAACGAGGAAGGCGAATGCGGAACCGGTGCGGTGGTGCCATGGGCAGGGCGTCTTTGGGTCATTACATATGGACCGCACTTGCCTTTTGGATCCACGGACAAGTTGTATGAAATCACGCCGGACCTCCAGCTCACCTTGCGCCCGGAAAGCGTCGGCGGCACCCCGGCCAACCGCATGATCCACCGCGAGTCCAAGCAACTCATCATCGGCCCCTATTTCATCGATGAAAACCGCAAGGTGCGCGTGGTTTCTCCGAAAGATATGCCTGGCCGGCTCACTGGAAACGCACGGCATCTCACAGATCCCGCCGGCAAGATCTATTTCGCCACCATGGAAGAGGGGCTCTACGAAGTGGATGTGAAATCCCTCGAAGTCAAAGGACTCATCAAGGATAGCAACCCGGTCAAACCCGGCCAGACGAACGAAAAATCCCCGGCCACAGTGGCATCACAACTTCCCGGTTATCATGGCAAGGGCCTATACTCCGGCCATGGCCGCGTGATCTATGCCAACAATGGTGAGCGTGGCAAAGCCGCGGAAACCGATCCCCGCACGCCGAGTGGCGCACTTGGCGAATGGAGCGGGGAAGGGGACTGGAAACTCGTGCGGCGCAATCAGTTCACCGAAGTCACCGGCCCCGGCTGCATCGAGGGCAATGCGGAGCCGGACAAGGATCCCATCTGGAGCATGGGTTGGGACTCGCGCTCGCTCATTCTCATGGTGATGGATGCCGGGAAATGGCATGCCTACCGCCTGCCGAAACCAAGTCATTGTTATGATGGTGCACACGGCTGGAATACCGAGTGGCCGCGCATCCGCGAAGTGGGTGGCAAGGATATGCTCATGACGATGCATGGCATGTTCTGGAGTTTTCCCAAAACCTTCACGGCTGCCAACTCCGCGGGTATCCGGCCGCGATCGACTTATCTCAAAGTCATCGGTGATTTCTGCAAATGGAACGACCGCCTCGTCTTCGGATGTGATGATGCCGCCAAGTCCGCATTCCTCAACTCCAAGGATGGTGGAAACTATCTCGCACCTCCCGGTCAATCGCATTCGAACCTCTGGTTCACCTCCACCGATACACCAGACCTGTTAGGCACGCCCATCGGCCGTGGTTCCGTCTGGCTGCGCGAGGATCTCGCCGCCGGAGCCAGCTCGGAGCCTTTCCTGTTTGCCGGTTTTGATCGCCGCACCCTGCATCTGTCCCACAAGTCGGCAAAAACCGCACGCTTTGTTCTGGAAGTGGATGTAGCAGGCAAGGGCGCATGGACCCAGCTTCGTGAAGTGGATGTGCCTGCCGGTGGTTCCGTGCGGGTCGATTTCTCCGCCAGCGACAAAGGCGAATGGATCCGCCTGCGTGCGGAAACCGATGCCAAGTCCACCAGCGCATCCTTCCTCTACAGCGATGCCGAAAAGCGCGGCACGACTCCCGACAAGATGTTCAGCGGCCTCGCGAAATCCGACTCCACCACCGCCAGTGCCGGATGGATGCGGGCACGTGGCAGCAACAAACGCACCATGCTTCTCTCCGCCTGCGCAACCGGGTCCAAGCCCGATGGCAGCAGTTATTATGAACTCGATGCGGAGATGAAACTCAAGCCGCTCACCACTCCACCCGCCGAGGCGGAAACTCGGATGGGCACCAAGATCATGCATGGCGACCTGCGGGTGGAGCCATCTTCCATCGTCTTCAAGGATCTCGCAGGAAACCAATGGCGTTTGCCGCGTGGCGCAGCTGCGTTCGACAAGTTGACCGAGTCCGGCGTCGTCCGCATCCAGCGTGAGATCTGCACGGAACGTTATATCTTCAACTGCCACGGCAGCTTCTATGAACTGCCCACGGAAAACGCAGGCGGCATTGCCAAGATCCGCCCGGTTTCCAGCCACAATCTTGCCATCAGCGACTTTACCTCCTATCGCGGATTGTTCGTCATGACCGGCATCGAGCCAGGCGTTTCCAGTCCTCACATCATCCGCTCCGAGGATGGCAAGGCTGCGGTGTGGGCCGGTGCGATTGACGATCTCTGGAAGCTCGGCAAACCCACCGGCAAGGGCGGTCCCTGGCTGGAATCGGATGTGAAGGCCGGCCTTGCATCGGACCCCTATCTCTTCACCGGTTATGATCAGAAGAGCATCGAACTCTCCAACAAGGGAGCTGCCGATGCCAGCTTCACGATCCAACTCGATCCCACTGGCGAAGGCGATTGGGTGGACTATCAGAAATTCGACCTCAAGGCCGGAGCCACCCTCAAGCACGAGTTTCCGGAAGCCTGCCAAGCTTACTGGCTGAGGGTCGTTTCATCCATCGATACAAAGGCGAGCGCGCAATTGGAATATCGCTGAAAAGGTGGTTTTGCTTTTTCAATCCAAGAACCAAAGTTGAACCACAGATTGCGCAGATTGACACAGATTTTCGGGAGCTATGGATAATGTTGCCCAAACACCAATCTTGAATGGAATCAATCTGTGTTATCTGTGTAATCCGTGGTCAAAAGAGGCCCGCCTTCACTCGCAGTTGCGGAATGCGTGTTCACTTCGAAACAGAAGCCGGGCGCTTGTCGAAACGTTTGCCAAGATTCATGCCCGGCTTCTCCACCAGACGGTGAATGAGATATGCCGCGATCAACATGATCGGCACGGAAATCAAGGTCAGCAGGACAAGCGCCACCGGCGATGACATGCCGGGAGATACCTTGAGCATGCCATAAAGCACTGCGATCACCACCGGCCAATGCACGAGATAAAGCGGGAACGAGATGGTTCCTAACAATTGCAACGGCTTGAGGAGAAGGATCACGCGGACAAGCCCGAGGAGTTTGGAGATGATGTCATTTCCCCGCACCACGATGCAGCCGAAGCCGATCGCCCATGCAGCGAGGGCGACGGGATGCCATTGGGCGATCACGCCCAGCAGCAACAGGGCCACCGCACTCACACTGGCCAGCGGGCGGAATTTCTCCGAGTCCGAGAGATTGGCATACAAATGATAACTTCCGATCCCGATCAGGAACAAAGGAAGCTGCGCCGGGAAAAATGACAACTGCGGATTCTGCCAGAGATCCTTGTAGTGGAAGCCTGCCATCGCGATGAGGCCGATGACCAGCAAGCCGAGCCCGGATTTGACGCCGCGTGCAAGGAAAGGGGCCACGAGATAATACTGCCATTCCAGCGTGATGCTCCAGGCTGGCACCAGGATGGTGCCGGTGGCTCCGGGCAGGAATTCCTTGGTCAGCAGGCCGTTGAGCAAGGTGAGATGCCAGAACAGATGGCTGCCGAAGGCGGATGCTTCCTGGTCGGCAAGGGTGCGCATCCAAGTGAAATAAATCGTATCTTTCCACGAAGCGGTTTGCAGGATGAAGGGCGTGAGCAACCCGGTGCCGATGGCCAGGGCGAGGCAGAACAGATAGACCGGATAGATCCGGAACACGCGGCCCCGCATGAAGCCGACATAGGATTGCCGGCGCTTGTGCAGGAGGAAGGAAATCGCAAAGCCGCTCAGGATGATGAAAGTGTCCACCGCAGGTCCGGCACTTACAAAAATTTCCCATGCGCCATTGAGCCGTTTTGGCCCGGGATTGTCCCAGTAACCGGTCAGGGCAAAGATATGCGAAAACGCAACCCACAGCGCGAGCAAGCCGCGCAGGCCATCGAGTTCATCCACGCGAGCAGGTGCGTATCCGGAGTTTGGGGGGGCGGACATGCCGCGCAGCCTGCACGGATTCAATGGATTAGGCAAGCCCGCGGTCGCCCCGGGAGGCTGCCGGGGTGCCACGCAATGACGTAGGGTGAGCGGAAATCGCCCGGTCTCAGCCAATCATGCCCTGCACCAGTTTTTCCAATTTCACGATGTCCGCCGCGAAGTTGCGGATGCCTTGCGCGGTTTTCTCCGTCGCCATCGCGTCTTCGTTGAGCGCGAAGCGGAAGGCTTTTTCGTCGAGGGTGATTTTCTTGAAATCGCTCTTCGCGGCTTCCGCCGGAGTGAGGCAGGGGATCACCGGATCCGTGGATGCTTGAAGTTCCGCCAGCAGATTCGGGCTGATGGTGAGCAAGTCACAACCGGCCAGCGCAAGGATTTCTCCCTTGTTGCGGAACGACGCGCCCATCACCTCGGTCTTGTAACCGAACTTCTTGTAGTAATTGTAAATCGCCCGAACCGATTGCACGCCGGGATCTTCATCGCCCTGATAGTCCTTGCCGGTGGAGGCTTTATACCAATCGAGAATGCGTCCCACGAAGGGCGAGATCAGTTGCACGCCTGCTTCCGCGCAGGCCACGGCTTGGGCGAAGGAAAACAAGAGGGTGAGATTGCAATGAATGCCTTCTTTTTCGAGAATTTCCGCTGCCTTGATGCCTCCCCAGGTGGAGGCGATCTTGATCAGAATGCGGCTGCGGGTATGGCCCTCATCTTCATAAGCGGCAATCAACTGGCGCGCCTTGGCAATGGTGGCTTCGGTATCAAAAGAAAGCCGCGCATCCACTTCGGTGGAGACCCGGCCGGGCACGATCTTGAGGATTTCCAGCCCGAAAAGAATCAGAATGCGATCGAGAATCGCCTCCACCAACGCATCGCCCGTCAGTCCCGCCGCCTTCTGCTCCGCCACGGCCTTTTCCACGAGATGGCGATATTCCTCTTTTCCGGCCGCCTGAAGAATCAACGATGGATTGGTGGTGGCATCCTGCGGTTGATAGATTTTCATCGACTCGAAGTCTCCGGTATCGGCGACGACGGTGGTGATTTGCTTCAGTTGATCGAGTTGATTAACGCTCATGCGGAAGTGGTAACGGCCCGATGGGATGAATGCAAAGCGGAAATCCGCCTGATCCCTTCACGGCGATCAAGCCAGGGAATTTTTAACCGCAGATGGACCCAGATCCACGCAGATGAAAGAAGGATGATGCCCAAACCATTGGGAAGGAGCTACAGAATGCGCCGTGACCACGATCAAAACGCCATAATTTCGTCCAAATCTGCGGTCATCCCCGTTCATCTGCGGTTCATTTTCTCTTCATCGTGGTCCGCCATCCCTGGCTTGATCGCCCTGCTGCTCCCCCCGCGAATATCGCCTTGTGTCG
>JALOTR010000124.1 GCA_025457805.1 Akkermansiaceae bacterium
TCTTCCATCGATGCCATCCCGCTGGGTCCGAGCACCGACTGGATCCAGCGGATGTCATGGTGGGCGGACAGCATCATCGCAAAAAACGGCAGCCAGAACACCGCATTGCACAGCCAGAACAAGCGCCAATCCTTCCTCACCGCGCGGGGAAATCCGGTCGTGAGAAAATCCACCACCTGCGTCCAGCCGGCCCGCCGGGTGCGGTAGATCATTTCATAGCCGCGGATCACCAGTTCGTTGAGCCGCTCGGTGATGCGGTTGCCATACATGCGGGACTCGGCCAGCGAGAGATCCACACACAACTCGCGGAAGCGGCGCGGCATCTGCCCGGCCTCCGGAATCGGCCCGCCTTTTTCCAGCTTGTTCACCAGACGCTCGTATTCCGCCCAGCGCTCCTGATTTTTATGTTCGAAATCGCCGGAGGTCATGAAAAAGAAGTTTCGGTGGTCCGCAACGTGGCGTTTTCCAAGTCAGGTGAATGATTCTATTTCTGGATGAGAGAGAAGCCCGCTGCCTCGCCCACATGAAGGACGCTGTCAAGAACACGGCAGCGCTGTCAAGATTCGCCACCGCAAAGGTCCGGAATCCGCTCCAGACCGTGAAATTTCTTTCCAAAATCCTTGGCTAGCCATCCGGGCTGGCTAAGGTCCCGCGACTTGAAATCGTTCCGTTGTCCATCGTTTGCCGTCGTTTCGTTGATCCTGCCTGTGTTTTTTCTGGCAGGGTGCGACCGACCCACGGATGTCGAGCGGGCCAACAAGGACAAGGTCCTCCTGGTGGGAAATTCCGCAGAACCCAAGGCTCTCGATCTGCAATTGGTGACGGGAGTTCCCGAAAGCAAAATCATCTCTGCCCTGTTCGAGGGGCTGATTGGAAATCACCCGAGCGATGACCAGAAGATGGAGCCCGGCGTGGCCACCCGCTGGGAGCACAACGAAGACATGACCGAGTGGGTTTTCCACCTGCGGCCCGAGGCGAAATGGTCGGATGGCGCGCCGCTGACTGCCGCCGATTTCATTTTTTCCTATCACCGCATGCTCAGCCCGGGGCTCGCCGCAGCGTATGCGCCGATGCTGCACTCGATCCGCAATGCGGAAATCTACAACCGCGACCTGCGCGGGCAAATCCTCTGTGGATTGGACGAGTCATTCCCACTGCCATGGGAGGTTCTCAGCAAAGCGAATTTCGAGGGCGTGAAGGTCGCGGATGCCGAGAAGCTTTCCAAAGCGGATTTCAAAACGCTCGCCCAGGATGAGAAACGCCGCCTGCTGGCCTCCAAGGGGCTGGATCGCATGAATCAAGCCCAGCTTGAAGCCATCATTGCCGAGCCCGGCTTGTTCGATTGGCCGGGCGAGGTGCCGATCGAGGTTCGTCCCCTCGTCCTGCAGCGACTGCGGGATTACCTCGTGGCAGGTGAGCCGGATCTTTTCGAACAGGCGAAAATCGGACTCGCCGCGCCGGATGCCCACACGCTCAAAGTGACCTTGCGCGAACCGGTGCCCTATCTGCCATCGATGGTGAGGCACAGCACTTGGTATCCCGTGCCGAAACACGTCATCCTCAAGTTCGGGAAAATGACGGATCGTTTCACCGATTGGTCGCTGAGGGGAAATCTTGTTGGAAATGGTCCGTTTCAACTCAGCGAGTGGCGATTCAACCACTACATCGAGGTCAAGCGGAACCCGCACTACTGGGATGCCGCCAAGGTGGGTCTCCATGGCATCCGCTTCTATCCGATCGAGAACCCTTACACCGAGGCCCGCGCCTTTCTCGCGGGACAACTTCATACGACTTATACTTTTCCGGCCGAACTGCTTGCACGGGCCAGGAAATCATTTCCTCAATATCTCAAACAGGAGCCTTATGTGGGAACCATCTTTGTGCGCCTGAATGTCACCCGCAAAGGACTGGAGGACCCGCGCGTGCGGCGTGCGCTTTCCTTGGCGATCAATCGGGCCGAATACTGCCAGTATATCTATGAAGGATATACCCCGGCCAAGTCCCTCACCCCCAAGCTCGGCGAATACCGCGGGCCGGAGGTGCTGGACTTCGACCTCGCCCAAGCCAAGTCGCTGCTTGCCGAAGCCGGATATCCCGATGGCAAAGGTCTGCCTTCTCTGGCCTTGCTCACCTCACGTCCCCACCCTGCGGCGGATGCCTTGCAACAAAGTTTCCGCGCCTTGGGCATCCGCGTCACCATCGAACAAAAAGATTGGGGATCCTACATCGCCGCCCAGCAAAGTTTGAACTTCGACATGGCCCTCGCCGGATGGATCGGCGACTACCTCGATCCCACCACATTTCTCGACATGTGGACCAAGGGAAATGGCAATAACAACACCGGCTGGGACAGCCCGCGATACAGCGGATTGCTTCGCGAAGCCGCCCAACAACCGGACACCGCCAGCCGTTATGCCACGCTGGCGAAAGCGGAAAGCATCCTCATGGATGAGATGCCCATCCTGCCGATCGCCTGGTACACCCGGCTCTATCTTCATCGCCCGGAAGTGAAGGGGTGGCATCCGCTCGTTCTGGACAACCATCCTTGGAAAACCGTTTTCCTCGATCCCTGATTCCGCTGACCCATGCTGCGAAACATCATCCACCGACTCTTGCAGGGATTGCTCGTGCTATATGTATTGGGCACCTTGACGTTTTTCCTGGTGCATGCCCTCCCCTACGGTCCCTTTCAGGATGAAAAAGCCGTGCCGCCCCACGTCATGGAGCGCTTGGAGAAACTCCATGGTTACGACAAGCCCCTCTATACCCAATATTTCCTGCGGTTGAAAAACATCGCCCAGGGCAACCTCGGCATGAGCATCAAGGTGATGGAAGGCCGCAAGGTAAGTGATATCCTCGGGCAGGCATTTCCGGTTTCCCTTACGCTTGGCATCATTGCTATCTGCATCGCCATGCTCATCGGCATCCCCGCCGGGATTTTTGCGGCCATTCGGAAGAATTCGATCGTGGATTATGCCATCATGACCGTGGCTTTGTTAGGGATATGCCTGCCGAATTTCGTGATCGGCCCCATGCTCGCGGAGTTTTTCGGTGCCAAGCTCGGCCTCGTCCCGGTGGCAGGATGGAATCCGGCGAATCCATTCAGCCTGCTCCTCCCTGCCCTGACCTTGGGCTTGGTGAGTGCGGCTTATCTCTCGCGCCTGACCCGGGCCGGGATGCTTGAAATTCTCAATCAGGATTTCATCCGCACCGCCCGCGCCAAAGGACAAAAGGGCTGGATCATCGTCACGCGTCACGCCCTTCGCGGTGGTTTGATTCCGTCAATCGCTTACCTCGGCCCGGCCTTTGCCGCCACAGTCAGCGGCTCGGTGGTGGTGGAGGCAATTTTCCAGGTTCCGGGAATCGGCCGACTCTTCATCAAGGCCATCGAAACTGGTGATGAAACGCTCATCATGGGACCTGTTTTGCTTTATGGAACGCTGATCGTCATCGCCAACTTCCTCGCCGACCTGCTTCAGATCTGGCTCAACCCGCGACTTCGCGCCGCCAACGCCGATTGATATCACCCGATGGAAAACTCCACCACAATTCAGGCCGCCAACGAACCGGCAGAAGCAGGACGCTCCTTGTGGGGCGACGCGTGGATCCGCCTCCGGCACAACCGCGCCGCGATGGGAGGATGTGCCATCCTTGCCATCATCGTTCTGCTTTGTTTCATCATTCCGTTTTTCCCATTCCTGCCCGATCCCGCCGCGCAAAGTCTGCCCAACAAAAACGCGGGGCCTTCGATGAGTCATTGGATGGGAACCGACCACCTCGGACGGGATTTGTTTTCTCGCATCCTCCACGGTGGCCGCATTTCGATTCTCGTTGGGCTCATCACCACCCTGGTTTCGCTCACCATCGGCGTCTCCGTCGGAGCCATTGCCGGTTATGCCGGCGGGCGTGTCGATGCCTTGCTGATGCGCACGGTGGACGTTCTCTACTCCCTGCCCTTCCTTGTCATCGTCATCCTGTTTTCCGCTTTGGCCAAAGGATATACCAATGATTTCACCGAATGGGTGGTGAGCCTAACAGGAATCAACCAGGATGCCATCGCGCCATTCACCAGTTTGATCCCGCTCTTCATCGCCATCGGTGCCTTGTCTTGGCTCAACATCTCGCGCATCGTCCGTGCCTCGGTGCAGGACATTGCCAGCCGCGAGTTCGTGGAGGCTGCGAGGTCGTTGGGACTTTCCCACGGTCGGATTCTCTTCCGCCACATCGTTCCCAACGCCATCGGCCCGATCGTGGTTTATGCGACACTGACGATTCCATCGGTCATGCTTTTCGAGGCCACGCTTTCCTTCCTCGGCATGGGCGTGCAGCCGCCTTATTCGAGTTGGGGTATTCTCATCAAGGATGGTGCGGACCGGATGCTCTCGAATTCCGCGCTGTTGGTTTTCCCTTCGATCTTTTTCATCCTCACCTTGTTATCCCTCAACTTCCTTGGCGACGGTCTGCGCGATGCGCTCGATCCCAAGTCCGCGAAGAGTTAAGTTTATCGCACGTCCTTCGAAGTTATGTCCACCTTGCTCGATATCCAGGACCTCAAGATCCATTTCCACACCCGCGATGGAGTGGTGAAGGCGGTGGACGGCGTTTCGTTGAAGGTCGAACAAGGCGAGATCGCCGGCATTGTGGGTGAATCCGGATCCGGGAAATCCGTGACTGCCTATTCGTTGTTGGGTCTAATCCCCATGCCGCCGGGAAAAATCGAAGGTGGCCGGGCTTTGTTTCAAGGGACCGATTTGCTCCGCCTGAGCGAACGCGAGATCAACCAGTTTCGGGGCAGGAAGATTTCGATGATTTTCCAGGATCCGATGACCTCGCTCAATCCCTATCTGAGGGTCAGCACCCAGTTGACGGAACCTCTGGCCATCCATGAGCGCTTGCACGGAAAACCGGCGCTGCACCGCGCGATCGAAGCCTTGGAACAAGTGGGAATCGAGAACGCGGAGAAGCGGATTCACAGCTATCCGCACGAGTTTTCCGGAGGCATGCGCCAGCGCGTCATGATCGCCATGGCGCTGATCACCAAGCCGGATCTGTTGATCGCCGATGAGCCGACCACCGCGCTGGACGTGACGGTGCAAAAGCAGGTGCTCGATGTGATCCGAAACCTGCAAAAAGAAACTGGCACCGCCGTGATTTTCATCACCCACGATCTCGCGGTGGTGCATGAGATGTGTGACAGCGTGAACGTGCTTTATGCGGGTCGCCTGATCGAGAGCGCGCCGACGGCGGAGCTATTTCATAAACCGCTGCACGCCTACACGCGCGGCCTCTACAAATCCAATCCCGGCACCCACCGCAAGGGCGAGGATCTTTACTCCATTCCCGGGCTGCCGCCCGACCTTTCGCGTTTGCCTGCGGGCTGTTCTTTCCGAGCACGCAACACGCTGGGAGATGCCTCGCTTTGTCTAACAGATCGACAACCGGAACTCATCGAGATCCAAGCGGGACATTTCGTGCAGAACTGTCCCGGTTGCCTTGCCCGCCATGAGGCCGCGGTTGTGAGTTAAGTCATTCGATTCCATCCCTCGGACCCCAGCCATGCTCGAACTCAAAAACATCCGCAAAACCTTCCGCAAGGGCAAGGAGTCCGTTTACGCGGTGAATGATGTTTCCCTCAATATCCAAGCGGGAGAGATCCTCGGATTGGTGGGTGAATCCGGTTGTGGAAAATCGACACTTTCGCGCATCATCATGCAACTGCTGTTGCCGGACAGCGGCAGCGTCCACCTGAATGGCACCAATCTGAGTGCCCTGCCACTGAGTGCGATCCGCCATCATCGCCTCGATTTCCAAATGGTGTTCCAGGATCCCTATGCTTCCTTGAATCCGCGGCTCACGATTTTCTCCACTCTTGGCGAAGCCCTGCAACAGCGTCACCCGCAACTCAAGGGCGACGAACTCCGCCAACGTGTCGGCACTCTGCTCGAAATGGTCGGTCTGTCATCGCGCTTGATGCAGCGCTACCCGCACGAGTTTTCCGGTGGCCAGCGTCAGCGCATCGCGATTGCCCGCGCTCTTGCTCCGGAACCGCGCATTATCATCGCGGATGAACCGGTTTCGGCCCTCGATGTTTCGATCCAATCCCAGATCCTCAACCTGCTGCGCCACCTGCAAAAAGACCTTGGGCTGACGATGCTTTTCATTTCACACGATCTCTCGGTCGTGCGTTATCTTGCCGACCGGATCGTCGTGATGTATCGGGGAAAAATCGTCGAATCCGGCGATGCGGAAGAAGTGTTCGACCATCCAAAGGAAGCCTACACCCGGCAACTCCTCGCGGCCGTTCCCAAGCTGCCATCAGTGGTGGGGCCCGTTTGACCCGGCGCTTTCTCAGTGAGCGTCTCCACGGGCCAGAAGCTCCGCTTCCTCCTCGTGAGAATGGATTTGCAGGGAAACCTGCACGCCTTCCTTGTCGGCCGCCGCCTTGAGGACGTTGCGGATGGCGGAAGCGGTGAAACCATTGCGACCGATCAACATGGCCACATCAGCCTTGGCGAGAACGAGCTTGAAACGCAGTTTCTTCGGCCCGAGTTCCGCCACCTTCAACTGCGCCTGCGACGGATCGTCGATGAGTTTGACAGCGACGTACTGGAGAAAATTCCTCAATCGTTCGGTGACCGGTTCCATGGGCGCTACCATGGAACCTGTTGGGCCATTGGGCAAGCCCGTCTTGGTTTGGAATCGATCTTATGCGATCGGAATTGAAACGAATCGGACACATTGCGGGTGCGAACTGCTTTTCTCATTGACCATGGGGCGGCGGGACTATTGGAGGCATGCGCGCACGCGGCCATGAACATTCTCATACTTTCCAGAAATCCGAAACTCTACAGCACGTCCGCACTCGTCAGGGCGGCGGAAGCCCGGGGGCACCAGGTGCGGGTGGTGGATTACCTCCGCTGCTACATGAACATCACGTCCCGCAAACCGCGGATTTTTGTCGATGGCGAGGAACTGGTGGCCGATGCCGTGATCCCGCGGATTGCGGCCAGGCACACATTCTACGGCAATGCCGTGGTGCGGCAGTTCGAGATGATGAACGTGTTTTCCCTCAACGACTCGGTGGCCATCGCCCGTTCACGGGACAAGCTGCGTTCGCTGCAAATCCTCGCCAAGCGTGGCATCGGCCTGCCTGTCACCGGCTTCGCCCACCACACGGATGCGACCGGAGAGTTGATCAAAATGTGTGGAGGTCCTCCCCTCGTGATCAAACTGCTCGAAGGCACCCAAGGCGTCGGCGTCGTTCTCGCGGAGACAGCCAATGCAGCGGAATCGGTGATCGAGGCTTTC